>MENC01000212.1:0-14628 GCA_001768155.1 Bacteroidetes bacterium GWA2_30_7 | reverse complement strand
AACTCCCGACTTCTTGATGAAACAAGAGTTGATACATCTAAAGTTCAGATTCTTTCTAAAGTTAAAATTAGAAATCTTAAAACAAAAGCTGAAATGCAATATATTATTGTTTCGGAAAGCGAAGCTGACCTAAAATCAGGTAAAATTTCTATTAATACTCCTATTGCACAAGGTTTACTTGGCAAATCAATTGGCGAAACTGTTGAAATTACAGTGCCATCAGGAAGTATATCATTTGAAATTATTGAAATTGGAAGATATTAATAGTTTGTAGTTTCGTCATTGCGAGGTACGAAGCAATCTGTTTGAAGTTTGAAGTTTTTGGTTTGAAGTTACTTAGCTAATGAAATCCTAAATTTATAAATCCTAAATTTTATATGTCAACAATTTTTTCAAAAATAGTAAACGGCGAGATTCCTTGCTATAAAGTTGCAGAGGACGAAAATTATTTTGCATTTCTCGACATTAAACCTCTTGCAAAAGGTCATACGCTTGTAATTCCTAAAAAAGAAGTGGACTATATTTTCAATTTAGATGACAATACTTTTAGCGGATTACATTTATTTTCTAAAAAAGTTGCAATTGCAATTGAAAAAGTAGTTAAATGCAAACGAATAGGAACTGCCGTTTTAGGCTTGGAAGTTCCTCACACACACATTCATTTGATTCCTATAAATAAAATTAGCGATATTAATTTTGCCAATCCAAAGCTTTCGTTTTCTGATGAAGAATTTAAAGAAATAGCAGAGAAAATTTCTCAACAAGTTATTCTATAACTGATGTTACGCAAAAAAATAATTTATCACGCAAAGTTCGCAGAGAACGCAAAGGTTAAAGACCGCAGAGAAAAAATCATTAATGATTTTTTTTCTCTTTGCGAACTTATCGAGCTTCCGATGAATCGGAACAAGTCTTGCGAGAAATAAATCTTGTAGAGAAAAATATAATTATTGTTTAATTATCATTATGAGTAACATAACCTATAATACTTTATCTGGATTCTTACTAATAAATTCTTTCCAATTTTTAACAGCCGATTTCCCTCCCACAACTTTAGATTGATAAAAATGACATAATGCTACTGCCAAACCATCGGTAGCATCAAGTTTTGAAGGCAATTTTTCCATGTTTAAAATTTTCGAAAGCATTATTGCTACCTGTTCTTTTGATGCACTTCCACTTCCAGTAATAGATAACTTAATTTTACGCGGAGCATACTCAGTAATTGGAATATCTCTGGTTAAAGCCGCAGAAATTGCAGCACCTTGAGCTCTTCCAAGTTTCAGCATAGATTGAACATTATTTCCATAAAATGGTGCTTCAATTGCTAACTCATCAGGTACATACTGATTAATTAATGACATTGTTTTTTCAAATATATATTTCAGCCGTAAATAATGGTCTTGGAATTTGTTTATTTCTATATGCCCAATTGATATTAATTTAGGTGAATTATTAATAATTTCGATAATTCCATAACCCATTATTATTGTTCCGGGGTCGATACCTAGAATAACCCTATTAGCGTATGCGATTGATTGTTTGATGTTTGATGTTTGATGTTTGATGTTCATGGTTAAATTGTTACATTGTTAAATTGTTGCAACGAAGTAAAATCAACAATTCTTTAATTATCCAAATCCTAAATTATAAAATGTTTTGTTTTTTTATTCTAAAATTCAAATATTGTTGAAATAAAATGCCTAAAATAATTAAAGTCAATCCGATAAAAGTTGTAATGTAAATTTTTTCTCCTAAAATAAAATGGATAAAAATTAATGAAACAAAAGGCGATATAAAAACAAGATTACTAATTTTCTCAGTTGATGAAGACAATTTTAATGCTTTTAACCATAACACAAACGTAATGCTTGTTTCAAATAAGCTAATATAAATTACTGCAAATAAACCATTTCGGGAAGGAAGTTTAAATTCGGAAGTTGCTAAAATCAACAATGAAATAAAAATAAATCCAAACAGAAAATTAAAAAATAATTTCACTACTTCGTTTCTTTTATCTTTCATATTGAAAATCCAGAATAAAGCCCAAAACACAGAACTTATTATAGCTAGAAATACTCCTAACGGATTGTCAACCTTTAAACTAAATGTATCTTTTAGTGAAATTAAAACTACTCCTGAAAAACTGATAAGTATTGCAATTATACCCAAATTACTTATTTTTTGTTTTAGTATCGGTATTGAAAGTAAAACTAACATTACGGGCCATGTATAGTTTAATGGTTGAGCCAATTGTGCAGGAAGCATTGAATAGGCTACAAATAAAATTAAGTAATACGAAAATGGATTTAAAAAACCTAAAACCGCTGAACCGAAAATTTGCTTTTTTGAAAATTGAAAAATTTTTCTTGTATTTACCTGAAATAGAATAATTAAAAAAAGAAAAATTGTTGAAAATAAAGACACATAAAACAATGTCAATAAAACATTTATTTCGTTTAAGGCTATTTTAAATGCTGTTGCAACTGTTGACCAAAATAGAATTGCAATAAGTGCTAATAACGTGGCTTTTGATTGTGTATTCATAAGAATTTGAAAATATCAACTAATGTTTTTTCAACAAATCTTATGATTGATTATTAAACCCCGAATCTTTTCCAACAACATCCCCACGTAAAATTCTGTAACGTTTACGTGAATATACAACATAAATACTTCCGGGATACTTTATAAGAATTTCTTTATAGGCTTCCATTGCTTTTGGTTTATCATTTAACTGATAATCATATATTTTTGCCATTTCGTAGAGAGCATCATCTGCTAAAATATCGTAAGAATAATCTTTTACAATTTTTTCGAGATATTCTACAGCTTTGTTGTAATTCTTGCTCTTTTCACAAATTTTAGATTTTAAAAAAACAATATCATCAGATAATGAATGAGTTGGATACTGTTTTGCGATTGAATCCAAAATTAACTCCGCCAAAGAATCGTTATTTCTGAAAATGCTTAATTCGGCTCTCGAATACATTTCTAATGGAGTTGTAATGGTATCCAATGCTGTATTATCGTTAATTATTGACGATAAATAAAAGGCATCATTAGCAATTAATTTAGATGTACTTGCCTTTAACACATCTAGTTGTGCTTCTGCCCATTTAAAATCTCCAGAATAATATGCTAGTTTAGATTTTTTAAATTTTGCTTCATAACCTATTGGAGAATTTTCATTAGATTTTTCAACTTGTGCATAATAAATTGCAGCAGTCCATAAGTCGCCGGAATATAAATAAATATCTGCTAAAACAAGTTTAGCTTCAAATACATAAGATGGTTTAATTCCCGAAATAGTTATAGCTTTTTCTAATCTTGCAATTGCTTCATCACTTTTATTTAAGTAAAATGTTTGTATGTAAGATAATTCTTTAATTAATGAAATCGTAGAAGCTTGCTGCCCTAACTCATTTAAAGTGAGTAAGTAACTTTTTTCTAATTCAATAATTTCTGATTCTGAATAATCATTTGCTATAATAATCTTCTGATAAAGTGTATTTAAATATTCATTTTTAGCAACAATAAAAAAATCACCATCTTTATCTTTATCTATCACATATTTATAACATTCCAAAGCAATTTCGTAAGCCAAATTAGAAGCTGCAATCCTTGCAAGTGAAATAATTCTTTCGCCGCTTTCTTTATTTCTTTTATCTAAAGATTTTGAATATGTAAAAGCATTTTTAAAATCCTTATCCTGAATATATAACCATATAAGTAACTCGGAATAAATACTAACATCTGAGTATTTTTGTACTCTTTTAATAATTGACGATTTTAAGATTTTTACCAATGAAGAGTCCGAATCGGAATAAATTGTGTTATTTAAGCGGTTTTGTACAGTTTGTATATACGAATCTGAAATTGTAAGTAAATCAAGATATTCGTCTATCATTTTCTGATAATTTCGTTGAATTTCGTATAAATTTGCTAACTCTAAATTGAATGGATAATTATCTCTAATTAGCTTACGTCCTTTTAGATATGTTAACTCAGCATATTCATTTTCCCTTTTTGAAATAAATGCGTTTGCAAGATTAATAATCTGAACTTGGTCGGGCATAATTTTTTTTATAGCATTATCAAACTGTTTATTTGCTTCATCAGGTTGACTTTTTGATTTAAAAATAAAACCATAATCGACTAATAAAGTTAAATCTTCGGGTGCTTTTTTAATTTCTTTTTTTACAAATTTTTCGGCTTCATCAAATTCTTTCAATTCAAACAAACAATATAAATAATAGTTATAATATATTTTGACTTTATTTTTATTATATAATTTGATATATATTTCTGATGCTTTATCGTACTCTTTATTACGATAATATTCCATTGCTAGCTGCGATTCGTCGTTGGTTTGAGAATAACACGAAAAGCTTAAAAATGTTATTATTATTATTAAAATATTTTTCATTTGTTTAGTATTTTTCAGACGCTGATTTTACATTGATATTTATGATTTTTTTTTGACAGAATTAACAGGATACAATTTAGCAATGTAACAATAACTCCTTATCATAGTTATCTTAAAAAATCTGCGTCAAATGATTTCGCATGAGCTTTCCACTTTTTGTACTTTAACTAAAACACGTTTGAAGGAGGCTATCACCACGCTTCAAGGTGTTTTTGTTGTAAATATAGCCTTTTTGATGTAATTATGTCTTTAGAATGAAAATTTACCTTTTTCGAGAGATTAAAAATTGCTTCTTTTTCTTGTTCAAAATATGCTGAAAATTCTTCTTTTTTAAGGATATTTTCTTTTGTATCATTCTTTAAATCTTTGAGTTGAGTTAACGAATAGTTACATTCGCTCAAAAATTGATTGTAATTTTTAATAAAACTCTTATACGATTTATGTGCCCGACCTAAAACCATAAGATTTTTTTTTACAATTGTATCTACAACAATGCTATCTAAATTTGCCTGAAACTTTTTTTCTTGAATTTTAATATTTTCAAACTCTGTTTTCAAAGTATCAAGATTAAAATATGTTATTTGCAACATTATTGAGTCGGCAATAACTATTAAGCTATCTATTTCTTTTACATTTGAAGAATTATAATTAGATGTGCAAGAAACAGCTACGAATAAAGCACTTAGCAAATAATATTGCTTAAAAAACTTAATCATAATAATTTAATATCAGTAATAAATTTCTAAATTAATACATTTCTACTACAAAATTTTTTTCTTAACAATTATTAATAGAATATAGTCGAGAGTTAAAGTGGTAATGCGGTTATTTGACAATTAAAATTTAATATTTAGCAAGGTTACTTTCTTCCTTTGGAATGAAAATTCAAGAAAAATTAAGATTAATTAATACTTGTTATTTCTTTTTTGTTGGAGAAAAGAAATCTAATTATTTTGCTAAAATTCTATTATTTTTGAAAAAATATATATAAAAATGAAGCTATCATTAATTTTATTTTCAATCATTTGCTTATTAGGTTGTTATGATAAACCTGACAATAGATTTTATACCGAAGATGGACGATTTAAAGTAAGCCTTCCGACTAATCCGGTTGTGAAAAATGTAATTGTAAACAGTAATTATGGAAATATTCTTTTTTCTACATACTTTTCAAAAAAATCAGAAACCGAAAAGTATTATGCATCATCTTCTGTTTATGACTATTCTGTTAAAAATAATGAAGATAAAAAATTGCTTTTAGAAAATTCTAAAAACTATTTATTAAATCAATTTGAAATTGATATAACAGAAGAACGAGATACAGTAATTAATCAATATTTTGGTAATATTTTCAGAGCATCGGGCAGTAATTTTTTTATTGAAATATTGCAACTAATTGATAATAATCGAGTTTTTCAGGTTGGCATTATGAAAAACGATGTTGCTCCAAGCGAAAAAGATTTTTTAGATTTGATCAATTCTTTTGAAATAGTTAAACCAATTTATAGATAAAAACGAAGGAAACATTTTAGTCAAAATAAGTTTCCTGAGTGTTTGTTTTATTTTATCTTTGCATCAATAATTAATATCCTATTTAAATGAAAAAAATTCTGAAATTATATTTTATATTCCTAATAATATTATCAATAAACACTTATGCACAAGAAAAATCTACACTAAGCGGTTATTTAAAAGATGAGTCGTCTGGTGAAGAATTAATTGGCGCTTCTGTGTATATTCCTGAAATTAAATCGGGAGGTACTACTAATATTTATGGCTTTTATTCGGTAACAGTTCCAAAAGGAGAATATACAGTACAATTTAGTTTTATCGGATACAATACAAAAGCCATGAAAATAAAACTAACCGAAAATAAAAGGCTTGATGTAGAAATTAGTCTTAATTCAGAGTTAATTGATGAAGTTGAAATTAAAGCAGATGCCGAAGATAAAAACATTCGCTCGACAGAAATGGGAGTTGTAAAGCTTGATATAAAAGAAATTCAATCAATTCCTGTAATTTTTGGCGAACAAGATATTTTAAAAACCATTCAGTTAATGCCCGGAATTAAAGCGGCAGGTGAAGGTAATAGCGGATTTTATGTAAGAGGAGGAAATATTGACCAAAATTTAATTTTACTCGACGAAGCCCCCGTTTACAGTGCATCTCACTTACTTGGCTTTTTTTCTGTTTTTAATTCAGATGCAATAAAAGATGTAAAAATGATTAAAGGTGGAATGCCTGCTGAATATGGCGGAAGGCTGTCGTCTGTATTAGATATTGTTATGAAAGATGGCAATTCAAAAGAATATGAAGCATCTGGTGGAATTGGTTTAATAGCATCTCGTTTAACTGTTGAAGGTCCGATTGTAAAAGATAAAGGCTCGTTTATTGCTTCTGGTAGAAGAACTTATGTAGATATGTTTTTAAAAGTATCTAATAACGAAAGAATGAAAAAATCTAAACTTTATTTTTACGATTTAAACTTAAAAGCAAATTACCGTTTCGGAGCTAACGACAGATTATTTTTATCGGGATATTTTGGAAGAGATGTATTTGGATTCGCCGATTTATTAAATACCAACTGGGGAAATGCAACAACTACTTTACGTTGGAATCATTTATTTTCGGAAAAATTATTTCTGAATAGCTCTTTAATTTACAGCGATTATACTTTTAATGTTGGAATGAAGCTTGGTAAAGAGGATTTTAGCATATTATCTGGAATTAAAGATATGAACTTAAAAGAAGATTTTGAATATTTTATTAACACAAATAACTCTATTAAATTTGGCGGAAATGCAATATATCACACATTTAGACCAGGAGAAATAAGCAGTTCAATTAAAGCTTTTAACGACTTTAGTCTCGAAAATAAACATGCAGTTGAATCGGCAATTTATTTATCTCACGATTTTTCTTTTAAACAAAATTTTAAATTAAATTATGGTATTAGGTATTCTGATTTTTTACAAATCGGTCCCGGAGATATTTATTCGTTCGATAATGAAGGAAACACCAGTGATACTACTACTTACAGCAAGTTTGAAATCGTAAAAAATTATGGTGGCTTTGAACCCCGAATTTCGTTAACTTACCTGCTCAATAGCTCTAACTCTATTAAAGTTTCTTACAATAGAAACAGGCAATATGTTCATTTACTATCGAATACTACTTCAGGAACTCCACTTGACGCTTGGGTTCCGAGCAGTACTATTATAAAACCAGAAATTTCCGACCAATATGCATTAGGATATTTTAAAAATTTATTCGAAAATAAATTTGAATCTTCTGTAGAAGTTTATTATAAAGACTTGAAAAATCAAGTTGATTATAAAAATGGTGCTAATTTAATGCTAAATCCTTATGTCGAATCGCAATTAGTTTTTGGAATTGGAAGAGCTTATGGACTAGAGCTTTTCATTAAAAAACGTAGCGGAAAACTTACAGGATGGATTAGCTACACACTTTCAAAAACCGAAAAACAATTTGATGAAATTGATAATGGAAAATGGTTTCCGGCACGTTACGACAGAATACACGATGTGTCAATCGTAGCAATGTATAAAATAAGTGAAAAATTAAATATATCTGCAACTTGGGTTTATTATACCGGTGATGCCGTAACATTTCCTAGTGGAAAATACACTATCGAAGGTGAAACTGTTAGTTATTACACCGAACGTAATGGATATAGAATGCCCGATTATCACCGAATGGATTTAGGTGTAACATATTATAATAAAAAAACTGCAAAAACAGAATCAAGTTGGAATTTTTCAGTTTATAATGCATATTTAAGAGAAAATGCTTATGCAATTACTTTTCGCCAAAATGCTGACGACCCTTCTAAAACAGAAGCTGTAAGAATTTCGTTATTTAAAATAATTCCTTCAATTACTTATAATTTTAAATTCTAACATTATGAGATTTATAATGCCGATACTGATGATTTTAATATTTTATTCGTGTGAGAAAGTAATAGATGTTGATTTAAATTCTGCAAGTCCAAAAGTAGTAATAGAAGGCATAATCAACAATAAACCTGGTCCATACAAAGTTTCTTTAACTAAAACTACAGATTACTTTAATCCACAAGATTTTCCATTAATTTCTGGAGCAGAAGTCATTATTTCAGATAATTTAGGAAATACCGAAATACTTAGCGAAAAATCGGCTGGAAACTACGAAGCATCAGCCATAGAAGGTATTCCCGGAAGAACTTACACACTTCAAGTAACCATTGAGGGTGAAGCATTTAGTTCAACTTCAGAAATGCCAAATACTACATTAATAGACTCTATTACATCTACTGAAATGCCTTTTATGAACCCACATTCCGAAAATACTAATCCACAATATAGAATTACTTGCTATTTTAAGGATAGTGTTGGAGTAAATGAATTTTTCAGAATAATTGCATATAAAAACAAAGAAAAAATACCATCATTTTATTTACTTGACGATAAAATAACTGATGGAAATCAACTTGGATATGGAGGAATTTTTGGAAATATTTATCTTGGAGATACTGTTGATATTGAGTTAGTTAAAATAGACCAAAAGGTATATGAGTTTTACAATACTTTAGCAAACATTATAGTTAGTGGTGATGGTGGTAGAGATGTAGGAACTCCCGCTAACCCAAATACAAATATAAGCAATGGGGCATTAGGTTATTTTGGTGCATTAGCTATTGATAAAAAAACTTTAATAATTGAATAGCCGAAAAAAATAGACGCTAATTTGTTATGATAATTATGACAAAGAAAAATTGTTAAATTGCGATGCGACCTTATGTTTGCAAAAATATAAATTTCGATATTTGAATAAATTTAAAATTTAGAATTATGCTTAACAAAAAAGAACAAATTAATTTTAAGCGAAGTCGAAATATCGAAATGTGGCAAAAAAAAGACTTTTCGGAATGGGCTCTTTTATTGAATAATAGAATTATGTAACTCATTAATTTTTTGAGTTATATTGTCCAATTGTTTATCGGTTAAAGTAATTTTTTCTACTACTTTATTTTTATTTTTATCAGATTCGAGATATGTAATTTCAATTTTATCAAATTCTTTTTGTAATTCATCAAGAGAGTTTTTTAAATCCTTTATTTCTGGAAGTGTTTCATTATTAATATCAAATAATTTTAAAGCATTATCTATGAAAAATTTTTGTTGTGCAACAATGTTTTTATTCACATTCGATGGGTTTAATTTTGCAATATTTGAAGATAAATAAATGCCTTCTATTAAACCACCAGTTAACATTAATACGGCTGTTTCTTGACGTTCGTTTTCGTTAAAATAATTTGTTACTTCGTTAAAAGATGATAAAGCTATAAAGCTTAATGAATCAGGGTTTTTTATATTATTTTCAAGTCTTTTAACAACCGCCGGAGAAAAAGCTCCAATTACACCTAAATCTTCAGATAAAATTTTAACTTTTGAAACAAAATTCAGAATATTTTGTTGTTTATCATAAACAATTGAATAACCTAAATCTATTGAAAGTATTCCTAAAAGCAATGCTTTATTCGTAATTGATAATGCTGTAAAATCCTTGTGGCTGGCAGGTTCTAAAAAATTATCGTAAAACTCCGTATTTTCGTTTTTTATTAAATTTGCTATCTGCAAAGGTGCCGGCATACTACAAATTATAAACGATGAGCTATCATTTAAAGATTGATTATTATAAAGTGTATCAATATTTTCAAATGTATTTTTTTTTTCATTTACATTACAACCAATTATGGTAATAATACTAACAATAAGTAGAAGCAAATTTTTCATTTGTTTTATTTTAAAGATTCCCAAAAATAAAAAAAATAGCCATTATGTATAGCTATTTTTTTAAAAACTTTAAAAAAATTACTTTTTAATTACCATTTCCTTTTCCAGATTTTGAATCAAATTTTAATATAATAACCGGAGCTAAAGGGCAATCTACTCTATCGTTATTGTATTGCACAACACAAGAATTAAATAAACCATAAGGACCATCAGCAGATGAGGCAATTAGATGAATTCCATCATCATATTCAATTAAGCCGCCAGATATTCCATGACCAGAAAGGCAGTTCATTAATTGATTCATTAAATCTGTTGGGCAAACATAAGTTTCGAGTGGGTCATCTTCCATAGCACCTGGTAAAGAAATTACCTGAGCATAGTTGTTACTTACAATATACATCAGAGTAAAAATCACTAAAATACTAATTAACTTTTTCATAGCGTGTCCTCCTATTTTTCTAGTTGTACGAAAATTTATATAAATATGTTTAAATTTTAATCAATTATTTTGAGATGTTCACAGAATAAAACTATCGGTTTATAAAATTGTGCTAATAAACTATGATTCTTTCGGTATAAAAATCTGTTTGACCCGAAATAATTACATTATAAACTCCTTTAGAAATATTATTTATTGAAATAAAATGTTGTTCATTTTCTGATGGAAATATTATACCAGATAAAAGAGCCCGTCCGGTATTATCAACAAAAGAAATTTTATAATCAGTATTATTGTTATCATTTTTGTTAATAATTATCTTATTATTAGATTTATCAAAATAAGCATTGATTGTTTTAGATGAATTATTACAATTAACTGTGGTTGTTTGATAATATTTGTAATCACCGTTAAAATCTACTTGTTTTAAACGATAGTAAACATTGGAATATAAGTTTGAATTATCAATGAATACATAATTTTTTTCAATATTACTATTTCCAGCACCATTTATAATATCTAATTTATTGAAATTCTGACCGTCAATAGATTTTTCGATAATAAAATAATCATTGTCAACTTCACTTGCTGTTGTCCATTCAATATTTACATAATTGTCGGAACAATTAGCATCGAAATTGATAAGTTCAATTGGTAACGGATTACTTTTAGATATTAAAATATATGGGCTAAATTTTGTTAATCCCGAAGCAGTTACAGTATTTATTTGTCCAATTGTTTGGTCGCCACTTGAACCTGTTCCAGTTGCTAAATTAGTTGTTCCTTTTCCATCGTCCCAAGCTGTTCCTTTCCAATGCTGAACTCCAATTTCGCCTGTTGGAGATGTAGTTAATGTATTTTCTTCACCCAAATACGAAAACGATACTGTTGCACCTCCTGCTAGAATTTCTGTTTCGGTATTATTTATTGTAAAGTCCCACCATCTGTCAATTACACAACATTCTGTACCTTCACCGCCTCCAACTAAATTCATATTTTCAACAGCCGCAACTGTTCCAGCATCTGAAATTCCTGTCCATGGGCTATTATCACTACTTGCAGTTGCTCTTGTTGATGCTTTTAATGAAGTAATTGCCGGCGAACCAGATGGAGTAAATGTTATAGGAATTTTTTTAATTGCAGTTGTAAATTTTCCATAAGGAATTGTGTAATTACTTGTGCTTGTGGAAATATTTTGCCAATCAATTTGTGCTGAATTAATATTTGAACCGTTTACACATTCACTTTTTAAATATCCATTTGCTGTACTTGTAATTGCATCATTATTACCATTTTCAATTGTAACAGTAAAACCGTTAACGTTTCCTCCATCAGACAAGCGAAACTCACCACGTGTTAAATTTAAATTTGTTTTAACAAATACATTATTTTCATTTAAATATGCGTAATTAGTTCCGTAAGTCCCTTGGTTATTAATATCTAATATCCCATATTTGTATTGTGCATTTGTAGCTGTAACAATATTTCCAACAGAAGCACCATTTGGATATTTTCCGGTTACTAACTGATTTACAGAACTATAATATTCAATTGTAGAATTTGCATCAATATTAAAATCCATTCTATAATTTGCCGAAGTTGAAAAAACTTTTGCAGCTATACTTGCCGATTGCGAACCATCATAAAATCCATTAGCATTTGATGTTCTTATTTTAGAACCTGCATTAAGTATTATTCCTGAATAATAATCACTTACAGATTTTCCTGAGATTATTCCAGTACCAATATCAAAAATTCCACTAATTCCGTCTCCAATTGTTAACATATTAATTGAAGAAGCAACTGTACTTTTGGATGAAATCTGAAATCCATTAGTTGAACTGCTTGCATCTAAAGTACTTCCATCTTTAATCGAAATTTTAATCTGTTGAATATCGTGAGTTGCAGTATTTCTGTTGAATATTGTAGTTCCAGGTCTTGAAAAATTAATTTGTCCAAAAACAGTTCCGGTTCCTGCTGATGAATGAGTTATTGAACCTGTTCCACCAAATACGCAATTAGGGCTTTTTATATTTAACAAATTAGTAACCGAAGAACCTGTATTGTAATCAAAATTGATTGTACCGCCTGTGTGCGAGAAATCTCCTGATGCATCATCGTTTGAATTAACTGTTAGTGTAATTGCATCAGCGGTGGCATCGGCTAAAGTAGTTTCGTAATGAAAATAGAGATTACCTGCTGATTGTGAAAAACCACCTAATATGTTAATAGTTGCAACTCCATCAGTAGCAACTGTTCCATCACCATTTTTTAAATACAAATTACCATTGTTGATTAAAACATTTCCATTAATTGTAGCATTTAAAGTTCCAATTTCAGATGATAAATAAACAGTGCTATTATTTACTTCAAAATTTCCACCAATATTTGTTGTTGTTTCATGCCCATTATTTGGTAAAGTTCCCGATTCGGGAGAAACATTAAAATAAGCTGCTCCTCTGTTAATCACAAAATTACCAGTTATACTATTTGTTTCACTTCCACTTCCTCCGCAAGTTTGGAAAATACCGTCAACTGAACCGTCAATTGTAAAATCACCGCCAATATTCAAAGTTGAACTCATTTTATTAGTTTCAGAACCTAATTTATAAATTGGAACTAGAAGAAATGATGTTGCTGTATTAAAATATAAATCGCAATTTCCGGTTACATTAAATATGTTGTTCTGAGCAACAGAGTTATTGCAACCTCTGTTTAAATTATATGTACCTCCATCAAAATCAACACTACTTGCATTAAATGTTGCTATTCCGGCATTATAAATACCAATTCCATCGTTATGAATTCCTCTGAAAAAACCATTATCCATATTGAAATTCCCAGTTGTAAAAGTAAAATCTCCATTGTTTCGGAAATTTCCCCAGAAAATACCGTTATACAAATTAAAGTTATTACTACTAAATGTTGAAGAGCCGGTACCATCGTAAACCCCGTCGGCATCGTAGATTAAACTAACGCCTTCACCAATATTTGTTGTAGAAGTAATATTGAAATCACCAATAGTAGTGAAATCAACATCGCCTTTTCCTAAAGTACCTTGAAAACTACTTCCTGCAACCGAATTATTATAAGTAAAACTTCCGCCAATATTAATTGTTGTTAATGAAGTATTATTTGAAAAGCGTTGTGCCCAGAAATCACCACCTGTAAAGTTTACGTTGCCTCCAATATTGATATCAACTGGTCCGTTTGAATATGCAACAGCTAACTCTACGTATTGATTATTCATAATTAAATCGCCGCCAATGCTTAAATTTACAGCACTTGTGCTTGCGGCATTATAAACAATGTAAGTTCTCCCAGCCGAAGTAGTAGGATTACTTAGTGTAAAATTATTATTAATTGTAACAAAGGTAGAACCAGTTCCTGTATTAAAATTATAATCACTTGAGGGTGTACTAAACTCTAGGTTATCTGTTTCAAAGTTTAAAGTTCCAGTACCACCATCAATAAAATGAACCCAAGTAGGATAATTTGTTGTATATTGCAGTGATGTTGTTCCGTTTACATCCATTGTAACTGAACTGTTTGTTGAAGAGAAACCGAACAAAACATCAAATCTGTCATATAATGTTCCATTACCTTCAATTGTTAAATTTCCATTAATAGTCCAATTTACTGATGAATTTGTAGCTGTGCCGGTACTGTTAATTGCACTGAAATCGTGTGCTACAAAAACATTTCCGTTATTTATTACTGTTAAAGTTCCGAAAGAATTATACATAAATGCTGTAACATTAGAAGATGTGCTATTGTCTGTAAAATCGCCGTTAATTGTAACATTTACATTTCTATCGGCTCCTTGTTCAAAAACCAAACTACCACTCATACCAGTAATTAAAACTCCGCCAATTGTAATGTTACGAGCTGTTGTTGTTGTAGTTCCATCAAGTATCAACATAGATTTTACAGTTAAAAGTCCTTTAATTTTATCAGGAGCAAAT
>MENC01000211.1:19075-20652 GCA_001768155.1 Bacteroidetes bacterium GWA2_30_7 | reverse complement strand
TCATAAGTTTTAATCAACTGATTCATAATTTTTTCGATTTCGGTATCAGTTAATGTTTTGCTATCGTCTCTTAATGTGAAGCTTACTGCATACGATTTTTTATCGTTTTCGATTTTATCGCCTTCGTAAACATCAAATAATGAAACTGTTTTTAATAATTTTCTCTCTGTTTCATAAGCCAATTTTCTTATTTGCTCAAAAGTTACTTCTTTGCCAATTAGTAATGCCAGATCTCTTTTAACTTCGGGATATTTTGGCAATTCTTCGCATTTAACTTCTTTAGTTGCAATAATTTCAAGTATTTTATTCCAATCGAAATCGGCATAATAAACGTCTTGTTTAATATCAAATTTTTTCAATAATTCGATTCCAATAGATGTAATACGAAGTATTTTTTGCTTATTGAAATAATATTCAACACCATATTTTGCTTGTGAATTTTGAATTTCGTTTAATTCCAAAGCCTTTTTAATTCCGGCTTTTTTGAGAATGTTTTCACAAAAAGATTTAAGAAAATAAAAATCTGCCTTTTCTTCTTTTGTAATCCAATTGGATTGTTGCTTTAATCCTGTTGTAAAAATTGACAAATGGTAAGTTTCGTAATATTTGTCTGATAAATTTTCGGAATTATTTTCTTTGTTGAAATAGCAATATCCAAATTCGTATAAACTCAAATCACCATTTTTTCGGTTAATATTGTATGCAACTGTTTCTAATCCGCCATATAACTGGGTTTGACGCATTGCTCCCAACTCAGCACTTAATGGATTTAATATTTTAACAAGTGTCTTATTTTCATTATCGTAATAGGAAATATTTGTTAACGAATTACACATTATTTCGTTAAAGCCATTCGATGTAAGAAAATCGGAAATTTGATTTTGAATTTTATTTTTATCAACAATAGGGAAATGTGAAATTGATGAATTTAAGCGAGTTGGAATTTCAATATTATTGTATCCGTAAATTCGTAAAATTTCTTCTACAATGTCGGCTTCACGGGTTACATCAACTTTAAATGTCGGTATTTCTAGTAATAAAGTTTCAGTGTTTTTTTCTAAAATCTTAATTTCTAAAGATTCCAGAATTTTAATAATTAAGTCTGTACTTATTTTTTTCCCGATTGCACGTTCAATATTATTTAAATTGATATTAATTTTGCTTTTAACTACTTTAACAGGATAAATATCAATTATTTGTGAAGCAATTTCTCCGCCAGTAATTTCTAAAATATATTCACATGCTCTTTGAAGTGCATACACAGTATTCTCGGGGTCGGCACCTCGCTCAAACCTAAACGACGAATCGGTATAAAGTCCATGCAATTTTGATGTTCGTCTAATGTAAGCCGGATTGAAATATGCAGATTCCAGAAAAATGTTTTTAGTATTTTCCGTAACTCCCGATTTTAAACCACCGAAAACTCCTGCAATACACATTCCTTCTTGATTGTTACATATCATTAAATCGTTAGACGATAGCTTTCTTTCGTTTCCATCAAGAGTTGTGAAAGTGGTATTTTCGGACAAAGTTTTAACAATTACTTTATTTCCGGTAATCATATCATAATCAAAAGC
>MENC01000211.1:0-19037 GCA_001768155.1 Bacteroidetes bacterium GWA2_30_7 | reverse complement strand
CAACTTTAATATTTTTAATGCAAATGCCTGAATATCTTGGGCAAGCATCTGGGTTTTCGACTACAACTTCTATTGGTAAAGAAGTTTGTTGTTTGTTGTTTGACCTACCCCCGACCTCCCGATTTTTCGGGACAGGCTCTTCCAAAGGAAGTGGAGTAAGAGTTTGAAGTTTTTCGGTTAACGAAGGTTTTGAAAATTCAACCAATTGAGTTTGTTTCAGATATGCGGCTAAATCTCTTGCTACGCCAATATGTGAAGCAGCATCAATACGGTTTGGTGTTAAGCCTATTTCAAATACAATATCGCTCTGAATGTTAAAATATTTATTTGCCAATGTTCCGGGAACAGCCTTGCTATCAAGCACTAAAATTCCATCATGAGATTCGCCAAGTCCCATTTCGTCTTCGGCACAAATCATTCCTTCGGAAACTGCTCCTCTAATTTTTGATTTTTTAATTTCAAAACTGCCTTCTTTTCCATAAATAATTGTACCTACTGTGGCAACTACCACTTTCTGACCTTCGGTTACATTTGGTGCACCACAAACAATATCAAGCACTTTATTATATCCAACATCAACTTTTGTAAGGCTTAAACGGTCGGCATCGGGATGTTTTTCTTTATAAATTACATGACCAATAACAAAACCATTTAATCCCCCTTTAACGGTTTCATAATTTTCGATTGATTCAACTTCAAGTCCAATGCTTGTAAGAATTTTGGCAACTTCGTCGGGGGATTTATCTATTTTTATATAATCCTTTAGCCAATTGTATGAAATTTTCATTACTTAAAATTTAGAATTTTAGGAATTAGAATTTAGAATCTAAAATTAACTCTAAATTCCAAACTCTTAACTCAAAATATGTAAAGGCAAAGATAAAAGTTTTTGATTACATCTTTACTAAACCTTCAAGGTTTTGAAAACCTTGAAGGTTTTTTTTACATTATTCAACTTTTGAAAAGTTAGAAAGGTTTGAAAAATTTGTTATATTTATTGCTCTATTAGCTTATACGTTTCAAAAAATTGTTCAGGCGGTTCTTTTATTAAATCAATAATTTTTTGCTTACCATATTTTTCTTCAATTTTAAGCCCAATATTACAACCTACTATGTAAAATAATCTGTCGCCCGAACATTGACCTAAAATATTGCCTAAAATTTCATTTGTTATTTCTTTGTTTGAATTTTCATCTAAATATTTCAAAACTTCTTGAAATTGATTAATTTTTATTTTCAATGCTGATGAATCAAGTAATGTTTTATAATCATTATCCGAAATTTCGTTTGTTTCAATTCTTTTTTGATATGGTGTTAGTGTTGCTAGTCCTTCGTTCATTGTCATTGATAGTACAATTGCTTTTAAATCTTTTACCGTTTTTGCTTTAAAAATGTCAGGAAGTTGATGATATTTTTCAAATCCTATATGAAATAGTTCGTGAGAAATGTAAAATTTTATTTCATTATTGTTATCACGAAACTGCTTGTAATCAATGTTTACACAAATTTGTTCGTTAAATGCAATTCCATTATATCCACCTATTACAAAGTAAATAATTGCATTTTGTTTATAATCTTTTGGCAAATAGTTTAGTGGAAGGTTAACGAATTTATTTATAATTTCTTGTTCGTTATTTTTTAACCATTGAATAATTTGCAATAGAGTATCTGTACGCTCCTTAATTCCCGAAAAATCAAACCCATCGTCTTTTCCTTTTAAGGAGTTCGATAAATTTTCTTCGGTTAAAGGTTGCGAAGAAAATAATTTACTATGCTGTAATATAAGCTGATAACCAGCGTGATTTAATATTTTCTGTTCGTTTTTATTGAGTGTATCAGTAAAATATTTAATTACAGATTCAGCTCCGGTATAATCAAATTTTACTTGAGCAAATAAACTCATATTTATAATAAAGATTGATATAATTATTGATAAAAGTAATTGTTTCATAATTTTTTCAATTTATTTGTTGCTTCAACCATTTGTGAAAATCCTTATCACTTGATTTTGAAATCAGTTTTTTTAACCCAATTTTATCAACAAAATATCTAAAAACAAATCCATATTTAATATAACTTCCTCTTTCGGTATTTTCGATTGTTTCCCAAATTTCTTTAGAGTTTAGTTTAAATTCTGATTTTTTCAATTGGTCGGCTGCAAAAATCGCAAATCCTTCATAAAACCATATTGGACCCATCATTTCTTCATTTCCGTTTAATATCTAATATGTAATCTATGTGCAATTTCGTGAGTCAATAATTTTTCAAAGTATTTATCTTCATTGCCTTCGGGGTAATTTTTATTATATATTTCAGGCGAAACAGACAACAAAATTTTATTTTCTAAACATGCGGAATAGCTTTTTGGAAGTTCCATATTTTTATCTGCTCCAACAAGAATTAGTAACGTAGTGTCAAAACCTTGTTTTGTATCAAATATCATTATACTGTCCATAAAACTTTCGGTAGTTAAATTTTCCCAGTTATACTGTTTGGCAAATATTCGTATTCTTTCGAGTGCAGAAATAACTGCCTTTTCAAATTCCTCCCGTTGAGGCTCTAATTGATTTGAAAGAATCAGAGGTGTTTTTAATTGTACTTTTTGATTAATCTCATTTTCTCCCTTAAATGGTTCTTGTTTATTATTTGTTATATTTTTACAAGTTATATTTATAAACATAATTACGATGATTATTAAAATGTTTTTCTTCATATATTGAAATTTTAATTATTAATTCATTTTCAGTTATTTCACGATGGAATATTCGTTCATTTTTTTTCTTTATCTCAAATTAAAAATTCGCATTTACTAATTGAATTTCCGTACTTTTTTAGTTATGATTATGTCATTATTTCATTATAAATTTAGTTAATTCGATTGGAAGTGAAGGCAAATCCTTGTTTAATTGCCTAATGAACTCATATTTTTTTATAAAATACTCAGGTCCGCTTTTTATACATTCACGCAAACCTTCTTTTCCATAATATTGTTCAATATGATAAGCAATAAACAAACCTGTTATACAAATATACTTTTCCCAATATTTTCCAAAAAGTCCTGAATTTAAAGCGTTATTGCGTACTTCTATATTTTTTTTGTCGTTGAATATAACCTTTGAACTGTCTAAAAATGAGTTGAAAGCTTCTTTTTCTTTTTGTTTTAATTTATCGCCATTATTATAACCTTCAATTAATAATTTCCCATCAGAGATATAGTGAGCCAATCCTTCATTTAACATCATGTATAACGTATTGTAGCCTACGTTTTCATTGTCAAATACAAGCCAATTACTTTTAATATAATCTGAAAAAATAGCATGAAACAATTCGTGCGACATAACATCTTTTAAAGCATCCATTTGTTCAGAAAGAGTGTTGCCGTAAGTCATGCAAACTAATGTCAGGTTAAAAATTATAGCTGGTGTTCCTTGATTTGAAACAAAATATTTACCATTGCTATTGATATAATTAAATGTCATAGCGTCTCCCCATTTCCAACCCGTGCAAGTAAAATAAACTTCGTAATTACGTGGTGGTGTATAATTATCTGGAAAATATTTATCGGCTCGATTATAAACTTCATCAGAGAAATTTGCATTTTTTATTTTATTTAATAACTCAGTAATTTCAATTCGTTTTTTGTAGGCATCGTTAAGTAAATAAAGACTACCCGATGTACTATCTTTATAATTAAATTCATTTAATGCCTCTTCAAAAGTTATAACTTCCGTTTCGTGTTCATTTAAAAGTTGTTGCATAAGATGATTATCAGAAAGATTAGCAAGATTGCTAATATTATTTTTAGCGCAGCCATTTTGCATCCAAATCAATAAAGAGTCTAAAGACTCTGTTTTAAAAGTTAATTTATTTTGTGAAAATAAATTACTTTCGAGTAAAATAAATAAAATACCTGTTGATATTATTTTCATAATGTCATGTATTTGTTACGTTTTCTTTAAAAAAAAAGTTTGCATTTTGAACATGTGGTTGTTATTTTTTCAAAGGATTAGTTACGAAATAACATGTGCATTTGATTAAGCTCACTGCATACAGGACTCTGCGTTATTAATTGACGCAAAGTCCCTTTTAGGAGACTCTGCTGGAGGTAATTATATAATCATGTATTTTGTAACAATTTCAAAGCAATTCATTTTTTTATTTTATATCTGTCTTTTTGGTCAAATAAAGTAATGTCTTTGTATCCTTTTTTAACTTTTGCAGAATGTTTTTGGTCTTTCTCAATATAATAATAATCACCTTTTTGAAAGATTTGTGTTTGTCCTTCAATGGTTAATTCTATTTCGCCTTCAAGTACTATTCCCCATTGTGCAGCGTGTGAATGTTCTGGAACTTCAACATCATTTTCAAAATTCATAAAAATGATTTGTTGTTCAAGTGCTTGAATTAAATGAGATGTTACACCTTTAAACGGTATTTCAGCTTGAGGATGTTTGCTTATTATTTCTGGAAAAAAATTCTTTAAACTCATTTTATTATTTATTAAAAATTATTTGATTTAATGCTGGTTCTATTGCTAATACATGCCAACCGCCAAATACAATTAAAATTTTATCATAAGACGTTAATTGTTCTTCTATTTTTTTTAGCAAATATTTGTCCCTTAGTTCTTTTGATTTTCGTGCAACTTCGCAAAAATGATGATTTTTTCTGATTGGTGAAAAATCGTCAGAATTAATATTTTCTAAGTTAAATTCTTTATAAAAAAACAGTTTATACATGCTTTTGTAAAAAGAAAACAATTTTTCTTCTTGTGTAAGTTTAATTCCTTCTGCAAATAAGTATCCTTCGATGAAATCTGTTTCGTACAAACTATCTAAATTTTCTTTTTCGTTCCAATAAGTACAAGGTAGTACAAATCTTTCGGAAGCAAAAAAGAACAAAGCTTCTTTTTTTGAAAAGTTTTTTGATAATTCGTTAAATTCCAGACTATCGGGCATATCTCCATTAATCATTTTAATATTTTGTTTGTCGCATAAATATTTTAACAGTCCAGTTTCTCCATTTTTAATTATTGCGGTATTTCTATTTGTATATGTTTTGTTAATTTGTCCTCCTTCGTTAATTGCAATATCTGGTTTGAAATTCGTAAATACTTTTTCTATTTCTGTGAACATTTTATTTGAGGTATCTCTTGAATGTAAAGTTCCAATTACAATTAAATGCTTTTTATTGTTTTGTAAGTCAACTATATATGGGCTTTGAGGTAAATTGCCTAAGCTATCAACCTTAATATCAAGGTATGATATTAGCTTATAGCTTTTTATTTTCTCATTTTCAGAGATTTGACAGCCTATTATTATTACTAAAATCAGAAAGACAAAATGTTTCATTTTGTTTATGAGGTTAATTAAACTATAAATATTTCGTAAAAAAAAGAGGTATTTTTTTTAAAACTCCTCTTTTTCACAAAATCAATGTTTATTTTTTCAATTAATAAAGTAAATGCTGTTTCGATTTATTATTCCAGCCTGCTTGTGATTCGTAATCAACAAAATAGATTTTTAAATCGGACTGACTTTCATAATCAACAAAGAAAACTTTTTTGTCAGCTTGGCTTTCATAATCTACAAAATACCAAAGTCCATCTTTATTAGCTTGAGATTCGTAGCTAACTTTATAGACTTTTAAATCTGCTTGTGACTCATAATCAACTTTAAAAACCTTAATATCAGCTTGTGATTCGTAACTAACTGAATAAACTTTTTGTGCAACAGATAAATTAAAAATCGCACAAATAAAAATAAAACCGAGACCTAAAATAATTGATTTCATAACTTTTAATTTTAATTAATAAACTGTGATATAATTTTTAATGATTCTTCTTTTTCTTCTATAAATCCTAAATGTCCTGAATTTTCTAAACATTCTAGCTTGCCGTTTTTTGGAAGCTTTATATTTATTCCTACATTTTCGTAAGAAATATAATTATCTAATCTTCCAAGAATTAGTAAAAATGGTAATTCTGTATTACTTAAAAAATCAGACATATCATTTCTGCTTTTCATTGCGTTCAGAGCAATAATTATTCCTAAATTGGAAGTGTTTTTAGCGATATTAATTGCAGTTTTAACGTTATCTTTTAATCTTAACAAGTTTATATCTGCAAATGCTTTTGGAATATTTACTGAATAGATTAATTCTTTTTTGCCTTGTTTAACTAGTTGAATTTCTTTGTTTCTAGCTAATTTTTTTTCTTCGTTATCGGCAAATGGAGTAGAATGAAATAAGCAAAAACCTTTTAACTTTTCAGGATATTTTTTTGCAAACTCTAACGTTGCATATCCTCCCATCGAATGTCCAATTAAAAAGGTTTTTTTTAGAGCTAATGTATCCGAAATAAAATAAATTAAGTCTGCAATATCTTCAAACGTTTGATTTTCATTAATAATCTCTGATAATCCATGACCAGGAATATCTATGCAAATAACTTTAAACTTGTTAGACAATTTTGATGAAAAATCATTCCAAATTTCATTTGATTCGAGATAACCGTGAAGTAAAATGATTGCTTTTTCATTTTCATTCCCAAATATCTTGTAACTAATAATTGAATTTTTATATTTCAAACATGAATTCAATAATTTTCTTTTTGAATGAAATTTCAGATTAAATTTAATGCAGACTTAATTAAAAATTTACTTTTTAACATCGTAAAAACAAACTTTTGGCGAAAATATTTTTTCTTCTGCCTTTAGCTTTTTAATTACTTTGTCAACGTCTTTTTTGTCAATTCCTGTTAAATCAGCAATTTCGCCACCTTTTAATGCCTTACCGGCTTTTTTAATAGCACTAATAATTTGTTCTGAATGTTCCATAACGTTTATTTTTTTTTTAAAGATAATAAGAATTAATATATCTTAACGCACTAAAATTATAAAAAATGAGTCGAATTGTATTATTTTTTGTGCTAATTTTTTGTGCTATACCATTTTATGCTCAAGAAAAAGTTCAAATGGAAAATTTAGGTGAAAATGTAAATTCTAAATACAGTGAAATTAATCCTATAATATCGCCTGATGGAAAAATGTTGTATTTTGTTAGATGCAATCATCCACAAAACACATTTGGTGAGGAAGGAAGTCAGGATATATGGTTTTCGAATCTTGGTGAAAATAATAAATGGAGCATTGCTGCAAAAATGAACCTCCCATTTAATACTGAACAATATAACGGCATCATAAATATTACACCTGATGGTAATAGTTTATTAATAAGAGGTGCTTTTACTAAAGGAAAAATACCTGGTAATGGTTACTCTTTTTCTTATAAAACTAAAAAAGGTTGGAGTATTCCGGAAAAAATTAAAATCAAAAATTATACAATGATGGATGTTGGATTAACTAATTCTGCTTGTCTCTCGAATGATGGTAAAACCTTGTTGATTAGCTTTTCAGAAAAATATCAATCAATTGAAAATGATTTATATGTTTCTTTTATGTTAGAAGAAGATAAATGGTCAAAACCCATGAACCTTGGTAAAAAAATTAATACAGATTCGACAGAAGCTTCGCCCTTTCTGGCTTCTGACGGTGTAACATTGTATTTTGCAAGTAATCGAAAAGGCGGTTTTGGAAGTTCTGATATTTATATGACAAAAAGATTAGATGATACATGGACAAAATGGTCTGAACCAACTAATTTAGGAAATTCAATTAATTCGGAAGGTGGCGAAATTTATTATTCACTTGATGCAGCAGGAAAATACGCTTATATTGTTTCTGATAAAAATTCTATTGGCGAAAGAGATATTGTAAAAATATTATTAGGCGAAGAGCAAAAGCCTGACCCTGTTGTACTTGTATATGGCAATGTTTATAATAAAAAGACTAATGAACCTATTGAAGCTGCAATTACTTATGAAAAATTAGGAGAAAAAAGCGAAATTGCCGGTTTAGCCCGTTCAAATCCTGAAACCGGTGAATATAAAATTATACTTCCTTATGGACAATTATATGGATTTTCGGCTGATAAAAAAGGTTTTATGTCGGTTTCAGATAACATTGATTTAAGGGCTGTTGAAGGATATACTGAAATAAAAAGAGATTTATATTTAGTTCCTATCGAAATTGGTCAAACGGTTAGATTACAAAATATTTTCTTCGATTTTGCCAAAGCCGATTTACGACCTGAGTCGTTTCCTGAACTTGACAGAGTTTTGAAATTATTAAACGAAAATCCAAACATGAAAATTGAAATATCCGGACATACCGATAGCGATGGCTCAGATGAACTTAATAGAAAACTTTCTGATAATAGGGCAATTTCTGTAATGAATTATATAACGTCTAAAAGTATATCTACTAATCGAATTACTGCTAAAGGTTATGGCGAAACTAAACCAGTTGTATCAAACGATTCTGATGAAAATAAACAATTAAACAGACGAGTAGAATTTACGGTTTTGGAAAAATAAGTTTAAAAATACTGGTTTAAGCTTTTATTTTTTAATATTCTTGGTTTCTGCTTAATTTAAATTACGTATTATCAAATAATAATAATTGTGTTATTTTTTTTATTGATTTCGAAATAATAGGCAATTTGAAACATTAAATCAAGCCAAAATCGCAGTTATTCGTCATAAAAGATAATTCATTAATCAATAAAAATACGTGTTTTATCAAAAATATTATTTTGGTTTTTGATATTAAAGAGCTGTTATACAGCATGTTTTATTTAAGTTTTAATATTTCATTAACAATTTGATTAAAAGATTTTAACTATTTTTATAAGTTAAAAAAATATTAAAATGAAAAATTTATTTGTATTACTGTTAATTTTTATACTAACAAGTATTAATGTCGAAGCTGCAACTGTTGACTTTTCTGCAAACAAAGCATGTGAAGGAAAATATACTACACTTGTTGCAATCACAAATTTAAGTGACTCTTTAGTTTTACAATATAAGTGGGATTTGAATAATGATGGTATTTATACCGATGCTTATGGTAAAACTATAAATTATTTATTCGGAAATGCCGATACTTTTTTGGTTAGTTTGATAATTGTGGAAAAATCTGGTGTAATAGATTCTATGTCGGCACCTAAAGAAGTAATTGTATATCCTATTCCGGAAGTAAATTTTCAGACAGATAATCTTTGCGAAGGCAAAAGTGCAACCCTAAAGTCAACATCTACAATTCAATACGGCAGTTTGACTCAATTTCTTTGGGATTTTTATGATGATGGAACTATTGATAACAATTCGGGTTCGTTGGTTTATTTCAATTGTGGAAATGATACTACTTTTATTACAAAACTTGAGGTTGTTGATACTAATAACTGTAGAGCATTTACTACTAAAACAACAACTATTTATCCACAGCCAAAAGCTTCTTTTACAACTCAAAATGCTTGCAAAGGGAAGGAAGCAACTTTTGTAAATAATACTACGATTTCTGGAGATAATATTATGTTTAATTTATGGGATTTTGGCGATGGAAACTATTCTACCACAACCGGAAACGCAACATATACTTATGAAAACGAAGTAATCTATAATGTAAAATTAATTGCTATTTCAAGTAATAATTGTAAAGATACAACTACTCAGAATATTACAATTTATAATAGCCCGACATTAAATTTAACATTTTCACCAGATACAGTAATTTTTGAAGGAGGAAGTGTTATGCTTTCAGCAAGTAGCTCATTTAATAATTATAATTGGTCAACGGGTGCAAATTCACAATCAATTAATGTAAATCAGGGTGGAAATTATTCGTTGGAAGTAACTGATAATAACGGCTGTAAAGACACCAAATCAATTCAAATTACTGTAAAAGGAATAAGCGAAGTAAAACTTAAAAGTGATATTTTAACCCCTAATGGTGATGGTATTAACGACTTTTTTATGATTGAAGACCGTAACGCATACACCAAATGTACTTTAGCAATTTACGATATGTGGGGAATGGAAATTTTCACAAGCACAGATTATAGAAACGACTGGAATGGCGATAATCTTGACACAGGTGCATATTATTATGTAATTGAAACAGATAAGGGAGAATCGAAAGGGAATATAAATATTTTAAGATAATCCAGATAGATGTAAAATGTAATATTTAAGATGTAATATTTAGAAGAAAACTTTGCGTATTAGAGTCTTAGAGGTGCATTGAGCATGTCGAAATGCGGCAAAAGAAAAATTGAAAAATGATTAGCCAAGAGCAAATACAAAACGTTGTAAATATTATTGTTAATAATTTTCATCCCGATAAAATTATATTATTTGGAAGTTATGCATCAGGAACAGCTACAGAAGATAGTGATTTGGATTTAATAGTGGTAAAAGATACCGATTTACAACCACATAAAAGAGCTTTTGATATTTGGATGAAACTTAAAGGGATTCTTATTCCGATGGACATTCTTGTTTACACAAAAAAGGAAATTGAAGAAAGAATAAATGAAAAATTTACTTTTTTATTTAATGCTTTAAAAAATTCAAGAATATTATATGAATGTTAGAATTTTAATAAAAATAGATTTTAAAAATAATTAAAAAAATATATACCAATGAAAAATATATCAAACATTAAAAGTCAAACAGATTGCTTTGCTTCGTTCCTCGCAACTCCTCGCAATGACGACTCGGTTCGCAACCTCAAACCTCAAACTCTTACTCCCCTTCCTTTGGAAGGGGTTGGGGGTAGGTCAAACTTCAAACTATTTCTCCCCTTATTTTCGATTTTTGTATTAATATCACAAATCGTTAATGCTCAACAAATTTCAATTGACAATCAATACATTGTCAACAAATATTCATTATCGCCTGCTTATTCAGGAATAAATGATGTAATTGAAATTTATGCCGGACATCGTCAGAGTTGGACTGGAATAGAAGGTGCTCCCCGAAAAAGCGTTCTGAATATGAATACTCCAGCTTCTTCAAAATCAGGTTTTGGTGGATTTATGAATTATAACCAAGCAGGTATTTTTAATACAATTACTACTCAAATAAGTTATGCTTACAAACTCCATTTTTCAGAAAAAAGCCTTCTAAGTTTCGGACTATCAGGAGGAATAACCAATTATTATATCGGATATTCATATAAAGGCACAGAAACCCAAGCCGACCCTGTTTTAGCGAATAGTCAATCAATACAAAGAACTTATCCTGAAGCTTCTTTTGGTATTTTATACAGAATCAATAAATTTGATATTGGAATTGCAATTCCCCGATTACTTGTTAATAAAACCAAAAATAACGATAAGAGTTTTGTACTTTCTAATCGTCAATACAGAGTTCACATTTCGAACGAATTTAGTCTTGGAAAAAGCTGGCAGGCTGAACCATTTGTTGTTGTAAATAAAACCGATAACAGCAAGCTAATGTATGATATAGCTGCTATTTTTAAATTTAAAAAACAAATTTGGGCAGGAGCAACATACCGTGCAAATAGTGCAATTGGAATATCTGCCGGTATTAATTATAATAACTTTATTTTCAATTACACTTACGAATTTTCGAGTAAAGGAATTGCAGGATATTCATCAGGTTCACACGAAATTACAATAGGCTATATTTTTGATAAAAAAGGTAAAAAGAAATCCATTTTAAATCAGGGTAATCCTTACGAAAAATGGGTGGAATAAACGGAATTTACGATTTGGAATTTAGGGATTTTAAGCTATGTGAAGTTCTATGTAACTATGTTCCTATGTGGTAAAAAGGGATTTATGATTTACGATTTTGAGGTTTTAATTCCTCATTCGTTTCAGGTTTAAAGAAAAGGTTAGAATAACAATATAATAATACAACAATATAATAATTGGAATTATGAAAAAATTTATAGGTTTTCTTATCATAGCTGTTTTATTGATTTGCAGCATACAAAGTTTTTCTCAATCTATTCAAGCTGGTGGATACCATAGCATCATCCTTTGTAGCAGTGGAACTGTGAAAACAACAGGTGCAAACTGGTATGGACAACTGGGAGATGGAACTTACAACGATGCCTTTACACCAGTTTTAGTGAGCGGACTCACAGGTGTAACTGCTGTTGCAGGTGGGTATTATCATACACTTGCTTTGAAAGATGATAGCACTGTTTGGGCATGGGGATACAACGGATATGGACAATTGGGCGACAGTACTTATAATGATAAATTGACTCCTGTTAAGGTTTACGGATTGACAGGAATCATTGCAATATCTGCTGGGCGATATCATTCTCTCGCTGTAAAAAGTGACGGAACCGTTTGGGCATGGGGATACAACGGTTATGGTCAATTAGGCGACAGTACTATAATAAACACGATTATTCCAGTAAAGGTAAAAAACCTCACTGGTATAACATCTGTTTCTTGTGGGTATTATAATTCATTAGCTCTAAAAAATGATGGAACAGTTTGGGCATGGGGATATAATGGATATGGAAATTTGGGAGATAATACAACAACTCAAAGGCTCACACCTGTTCAGGTACACGGTTTGAACGATGTGGGCTTTCTTACAGGAATCACTATTATTTCATCAGGAAGGTATCATTCGCTTGCCCGAAAAAATGATGGTACTGCTTGGGCTTGGGGATATAACGGATATGGAAATTTTGGCAATGGAACATATTCTAATAGTTATACACCTATTAATGTGGTTTCGCTTTCTACAAATGTAATATCATTAGCAGCAGGATATTATCACTCCTTATTTGTTAAAAATGACGGTACTGCCTGGGCTTGTGGGCAAAACTGGGAAGGCGACTTAGGTGATGGAACTAACGTTGACAAAACTACACCTGTTCAAATGCTTGGAATAACTGGAGTTTCTGCTGTTGCTGGTGGCTATGAACACTCGCTTATTCTTAAAAGTGACGGTACATTTTTAGCTTGCGGATATAATTCAGATGGTGAATTAGGTGATGGTTCATCTACAGATAAGTGGACTGCTGTACAAATACATGACTGCTGTACTAACTTACCCAAACTTGCACTTGCTAATAGCTGCCTTGCAATAGATACAACAGTGATTGGAGGAATTTCTCAAAAAACATTTTTTATAAGTAATATTGCTTGTGATACTTTAATTGTAAGCAGTTTTTCAAATTTAGACCCTTCATTTACCGTTACTCCTTCGTCTATTAATATTCCAGCTTATGATTCAGCTTTTGTTACTGTATCATTTTCTCCTTCATCACTTGGAAGTTATTCAGACACACTAACAATTTTTAATAATGATAATGATACTACGATATGCCTTTCGGGATATAGTGTTCCGGCTCCTGCAATTACAGTTAATCCTACTTCTTATACTGTAAATCTGACTTGCGGTGATTCCCGTACCGATACTTTACTCATTTCAAACTTTGGTGCTATTGGCTCTGAATTAATCTATTCAATTTATGGAAATGAATTTTACGACTCAACTTCATTCGTACAATATTTTATAACTGATGCAACCACAATCCATATTTTTCAGGATGTGCCTGATGTTGATTCTGTTTATATAACTGTAACCATCAATGGCGACTATGATTCTGGTTCTGAATTTGCTGACGTGTATGTAGAAGGCACTTTAATTGAAACCATCCCTGATGGCGACCTTCTTGAACAAGATATTACAAGAAATTATGCATTCGGTGGATCGCAGGTTACTACCTGGCTCGCTGACGGACAAATTGTTGTAACTGTGGATAATTCTTCAAACGTTGATGATTTTGGTTCTACTGATTATCATAGAGTTACACTCACAGTTCAGGGTGCATTACCAAATTGGCTTACTGCTAATCCTGCTCAAGGCACAACTACTCAAGGAGGAACTGACAATATAATTATTAATTTTAATACTACAGGTTTAATATCCGGCACCTATAATTCTCCAATCAATATAAGTTCCAATGACGTATTAAACCCGATTATAAGTATTCCCTGCACATTAAATGTAATTGGCTATCCCGAAATTGCAATTTCAACCGGTAATTTGGACTTTGGTTCAATAATGGAAGGAGCTACAAAAATTGATTCATTTCTAATTTCAAACTTGGGTTGTAGCGATTTAGATATTTCAAATATTACTAATTCCAGTTCTGAATTTTCTGTTAATACTACAAACTTTATAATTCCTCCTTTTGGTAACCAATACATAATTGTTACTTTTAATCCTCAGTCGGTTGGTAATATGTATGATACGTTAAATATAATTAATAACGATTCAAATTTAACAGTAAGTTTATACGGAAATTCTACTCCAGCTCCAGTAATGTCTTGGACTCCAGACTCTTTCAATGTTACAATAAATACTTGTAACGATTCAGTAGTTTTACCTTTAACAATTTACAATACCGGAAATTTTGTTTTAAATTATTCGATTAATAATCAACAGATTCTAGCTCCTTTATGCACTCCTGCAACCACAGGTTGGTGTTGCGATATGGGAATTATTAATGTAACATTTAATACAATTAATAAACCATCTCCGAACGGTGCCGAAGGTTATAAAGATTTTTCTACATCATCCAGTACAACATTAATACCTGGCGGAACTTATTCAATATATGTTAAAACTGGTGTACAATATAACGAACACGTTCGTGCATGGATAGATTATAATAATAATGGAACATTTGAAACTAATGAAAAAGTATTAGAATCAATAAGTGGATATATAAATCATAGTGCAAATGTTACAATTCCAATGAATGCAGTAAAGCAAACTCCTTTAAGAATGAGGGTTATGTCTGAATATTCAGGATATTCTGCTCCACAACCATGCAATAATGTTACTTACGGTCAATGCGAAGACTATTCTGTTATTATTGGAGATTTCTTATCTCTTTCGAGTACTTTTGGAACAGTATTATCAGGCGATTCGTCTATTATAAATTTAACTTTTCGTACTGAAAATATTATACCGGGAACTTATTCAAATAATATTGTATTTGATTCAAACGACCCACTTCATTTAACCGATTCAATACCATATACATTGATTTACAATGGATATCCGATTATTAGTTCATCAGTTAATTGTTTGGATTTTGATTCAATTTTACAATTTAACTCCAAAACCGATTCATTATGGTTTTATAATATTGGTTGCGATACTTTGCATATAACTAACATTACTAATTCAAGTTCGACGTTTATTACAGATACTACTGCCTTTACTATTTTACCAGGCGATTCGGCAAAACTATTTGTAACTTTCAATCCATCAGTAGTTGGCGATACTTACGATACATTGCGTGTTATTAACGATGATTCCAACATAAATATTTGTCTTCATGGATATGCTTATCCTCCTCCAGTAGCTTCATTTTCACCCGATTCATTCTATGTAGTTTTTAATACATGCAACGAAACATCAACTTTACCTTTAACAATAACTAACACAGGTACATATCAATTAGATTGGAATTTGAATACAGTAACAGAAAAATCACTTTCATTCGATGGAAACGATTATATTTCGGTTGCAAATACAGGAACTCTTCCAACAGGAAGTGTTATGACTGTGGAAGCATGGATTTATCCAACATCCTATACCGATGCTAGTTACAACGGTGTTGTTTCTTTTGGTCCTCGCTGGTGTACAGGCTCATCGTTTTTATTATCAATGACAAATGCTGGTCGTCCTTCGTTTGCGAGTTGGTGCAACGATTTTGTTCCAAGCTCTGGTCCAACAGCAACTTTAAATGCATGGAATCATATTGCCGCAGTTCTTAATGGAAATAATATTACTCTTTATTTGAATGGATATTCGTGGACAACAACTATGGGAATAGTCCCAAATGTTCAAAACGGTCCATGTAATATTGGTTGTACCGATAATACTGGTAGATTTTTTAATGGCAGAATTGATGAGGTAAGAATTTGGAATACAGCTCGAACTGCTTCTGAAATTTCTAATAATCAAAATATAGCTATTAATCCTGTTCAAAATGGACTAAAAGCATATTTCAAGTTTAATGAAGGCAATGGAAATTCGGTTATAGATTTTACCGGAAATTCTCATACAGGAACAATTAATGGTTCTTCTTATAATTTCAGTTCACCAATTTCAAATATCATATCTTTAAGTTCATCGAATGGAACTGTTTTAACTGGCGATACTACTATTGTAAATATTACTTTTGATTCAAATAACTTAATTGCAGGAACTTATAATCAGGAAATTGTTTTTACATCAAACGACCCACTGTTAAGCTCCGATACTATTTCATGTACAATAATTTATAATGGCTATCCAATAATGGCTGTTTCTGATAGTTGTTTGGCATTCGATTCGTTAATTCAATATCAATCAACTACCGATACAGTTTGGTTTGCAAATTCAGGTTGTGATTCGCTAAAAATCACAAATATTACTAACTCATCAGCTTCTTTTTCTGCATCTCCTTCTACTTTTTCTGTATTTCCGAACGATTCAGTAATGTTAATAGTAACTTTTAGCCCTCAAAACTCTGGAAATAACCTTGATACATTACACATTACTACTAACGACTATGATGTTGATATTTGTTTAAGCGGTTACGCTTTTTATCCTCCAATTATTTCATATTCGCCCGACTCTATTGATGTTACAATTAATGTTTGTAATGATTCTGTTACGCTACCACTTACAATTTATAATGTGGGTGATACTGATTTAGTTTATGAAGTGTTTGAGAATGGAAATAGCGGAACGTTTACTGCCGAATATTACTATAGTGCAGGTACAGGTTCTTCACCATCTTTTGGAACTTTTGTTTATTCTATAAATGAGCAATATATAAGTCATGAATGGGGAGGAAGCGGACCTGGAAACGGTGTTGGAAATGATGACTTTCAGGTTAAATGGAAAGGAAGCATTAATTGTGAAACAACAGGAACTTATAATTTCAGAAGTTATTCTGATGATGGCGTCAGGCTTTATATTGATGGTCAATTAGTTATCAATTATTGGTTTGACCAGGGTTCTACAAGTAGAACAGGCTCAAAATTTCTGAATAAAGGAAATCATGATTTGGAATTTCAATATTACGAAAATGGAGGAGGAGCAAATGCTTATCTTTATTGGACTCCACCTTCCCAAGCAGAACAACTTATTCCGGCGACTTTAATTGGAAATACATCTCTTATTACTTCAATAAATGATACTATTATATCGGGAGATTCTGCAATAATTAATATAACATTTTACTCCTCAGAATTAATTACAGGAGTATATAATTCTGAAATTATTATAAATTCCAATGACCCATTAAGCCCATCTGATACAATTCCTTATACATTAATACTTAATGGTTATCCATTAATTTCACCATCAGCTAATTGTCTCGAATTTGATTCAATAATACAGTATAATTCAAAAACTGATACTCTTTGGATTCTTAATTCAGGCTGTGATTCATTATTCGTAACAAATATTACTAATTTATCATCATCATTCTCGGTTGACACAACATCTTTCGCAATTACCAGAGATGATTCAGTACAGGTTATTGTTACTTTCAATCCCGATATAGCGGGTGATGTATTTGATACATTATTAGTTGTAAATAACGACTCAAATATAAATATTTGCCTTCATGGTTATTCTTACAGCCCACCAATCATTTCACATTCACCCGATTCAATTGTTGCAATAGTTAATACTTGTAACGATTCTTTAACAGTTCCAGTAACAATTTATAATACCGGTGATTACGATTTAATTTATTCAATTAATAATTTATCAATTTTACCTGCTCAATGCACACCAGTTACAACAGGTTATTGTTGCGACATGGGTATTAAAAATGTAAAATTTAATACTATTAATAATACAACTCCAAATGGTAGTGAAAGTTATAAGAATTTTACATCAACTCAGCAAACCAGAGTTTTACCCGGACAAACTTACAATTTATACGCTCAAACCGGAACACAATATAATGAAAATGTTTTGGCTTGGATTGATTATAATAATAATGGAATTTTTGAAACATCAGAAAAAGTGTTAGAATCATTAAGTCAATTTATTAATCATTCTGCAAATGTTACAATTCCTACAAATGCGGTAGAAAACACCCCTTTACGAATGAGAATTATGTCTGATTATTATTGGAATGCTGTACCACAATCTTGTAATAATGTTCAATATGGTCAATGCGAAGACTATTCAGTAATGATTGGTAATAAAATTACCTTATCGGCTAATACAGATACAGTTGCTCAAAATGATTCATCAATTGTAAACGTTACTTTTTATACCGACGATTTACTTTCAGGAACTTATAGTGGAAATATATCCATTTCATCAAACGACCCTTTAAATCCTGTTGATACAATTAAATTTGATTTAATTCTTAACGGATATCCAGTTGTTTCGCTTTCAGATTCTTGCATTGAAATGGATTCAATAATCCAATATAATTCCAAAGTTGATAGTATTTGGGTTTATAATACAGGTTGTGATACATTAAAAGTAACTGATATTAATTCTTTAACGGCATATTTTTATGCCGATACAACATCGTTTAACATTGTGCCAAACGATTCAATGCAGATATTCGTAACATTTAATCCAAATATTGCAGGTAATATTTACGATACACTTGAAATAATAAATAATGATTCAACTCTGCATGTTTGTTTACATGGTTATGCAATAAGTCCTCCTATTATCTCGTATGTGCCCGATTCAATATATTCTATAATAAGTACTTGTAGCGACTCTGTAACTATTCCGATAACTGTTTATAATAGCGGAGACTATTCTTTAAATTGGTCATTTTCAGTTGATGCAGGAACTATTTCAGACGATTTTGAGCCGACAATTGATAACAGTTTATGGAGCTTAATTGATGGAGGAGTAGCTTCTGCAAATTGCAGTTTTAATTCAGCAGGAAATGCTTTATATTTTGATGGAAGCTCAAGACAAGCAATAACCCGTAGCTTTAATACATCTTATGGAGGTCAAATTGAATTTTATTTGAAACTCGGAACTGGTGGATGGCCCTGCGAAAATGCCGATGGTGGCGAAGATGTAACGTTACAATATTCTATTGACAATGGAAATAGCTGGGTTAACATAAATACTTATTTAGCCGATA
>MENC01000210.1:7608-9023 GCA_001768155.1 Bacteroidetes bacterium GWA2_30_7 | reverse complement strand
AGTTTCTTGCTTTAATGCTTCCGATGGAGTTGTTACTGTTACAGCAAATGGTGGAACAGGGGCATATTCTTACAGCTTAAATGGTGGTGATTTGCAAAGTTCAAATATATTTTCAGATTTATCATCAAGAAGTTATATAGTTGAAGTATTTGATGCAAATGGTTGTTATGCAATGACTAATGTAGTTATAATTGGAAATCCACAACAAATATCTGCGAAAATTAATCAAGATAACTTGGGCTGTTATGGTTCAAGTGATGGAAGTGTATTGATTATTGCTGAAGGTGGTACAAGTCCATTTGAGTTTTCAATAGATGGCGGAATTAATTTTACAAGTTCTAATCATTTTGAAAATTTATCTTCAGGTGTTTTTGATATTACAGTTAGAGACATTAATCAATGTATTTACAATACTCAATTTGAAATTGCAGAATATAATAAAATGCAACTTTCGGTAAATGAAATTTCTGCTAATAAATGTTTTGGAACAAGCGATGTAATTATTGAAATAAATGTATTAAATGGTGAGTCTCCATATCAATTTTCTGTTGACAACCAAGAATATACAAACGATAGTGTTATTTCAAATATTTCTTCCGGGTTACATAATGTTATTGCTTATGATAAATATGGTTGTATGGCAACAAGTTATTTTAACGTCGAAGCTCAAGAGCCAATAAATGTCGATTTAGTATCTTATACAGATGCTAACTGTATTGGAAGATTTGATGGTTCTATTGAGGTTCAGGCTAATGGAGGTGCAGGGCAATATGAATACAATTGGTCAAATGGAATGTCTTCTAATTATATTTATGGATTAGACCAAGGGCTTTATGTTGTTACTGTTACAGATTTAAACAAATGTTCGGTTACTTATCAAAAAGGAGTAGCCCCTGGTAGTGCAGAATTCGAAATTGATGTTAAAAATTCGTTTTCTCCTAATAGCGATGGAATTAATGATTACTGGGTAGTTAAAAATCTTGAATTTTATCCTGATAATACATTGACAATTATTAACAGGTGGGGAAATGAAATCTATACTCAAAGCAGATATTCCAATACTTGGGACGGAAGTAATTTAGCCGAAGGCACATATTACTATATCTTAAAAGTCAATATGTGTGATGATTACAAAAGATTTGACGGGTATATTACAATTTTAAGATAAATAAAAATAAAAATGCTTGACTTTGGATAATTATTATATTAATTTAGACAGAATAAAAATAAGCAAATGTTTTACAAAATAAATAATAATAACTTAAAGATTAATAATAGTTTGATTGCATATATTTTTTTATCCAAGTTGAGCATTTAGAATGTTTCTAAATAAGAACCTTAAAAATTAAAGTTATGAAAACAAAATTTACAATATTCTTGATTCTGATAGCATCGGGAATGGTTCTTGGGCAACA
>MENC01000210.1:4441-7593 GCA_001768155.1 Bacteroidetes bacterium GWA2_30_7 | reverse complement strand
AATCTTTAAGTGTTGAAACTCCATTATTTACCAGCATGGGAGCAGGAATTCATATTGTTAACGATAAACTTGGAGCACAAGCTCAAAAATCGGCTTATGGAAGTTATTCTTATAAATTGAAATTAACCAATACATTAAAACTATCATTTGGATTAGCAATGGGAATTTCATATTATTCACTTAATGGTCAGGAATTAACAAAAGATGACCAAAACGACCCGGCAATTCCAACATCTACTATTAACAAAACCAGATTCGACTCAAAAGCTGGATTGTTTCTATACAATGAAAGATTTTATACAGGGTTTTCAGTTGCCGATTTATCTTCTAATATCAGAAAAAGTGCAGAACTATTAGTAGCTGGACAAGTAAAACACTATTATTTAACTTCTGGATATGTTTTTGACCTTAACCAAAACATTAAATTTAAACCAAGCTTCCTTTTTAAAGAGGACTTTAGGGCTCCAACAAATATTGACTTAAACGGATTTTTTCTTTTTAACAGCAAATATTGGCTAGGTGCAACTTTCAGAACAGGAGCAAATATTCTTAAAAGCAAAGACCTTGACAATACCCTTAGATCGAGAGATGCAATTGTTGTAATGGCAGACCTTAATATTACACAAAGTTTCAGAATAGGATACGCCTACACAATAACATTGACATCATTAGCCAATTACACAGGGCATGAAATATTAATAGGATATTACTTTAAAGAAAAAACCAATAGTAAAATGTTAACACCACGTTATTTTTAATCTTAAATTTTATCACAATGAAACATCTAAAAATAAAAAGAACTAATAACTTTCCGATAAAGCGGGACAAGTTGTTACGAATTATCGAAAAAAGATTGGCTAATAAACAACAAAGCCAATCTCTTGTATCGAAAAACTTTGTAGAGAGTAAAATAAAAAAATAAAAATTTAATAATAAAAACAAATAGTAAAATACCCTAACTAACTAAATTTTAACCTTAAACTTTAATACAATGAAAACAAATCTAAACTCAATCGCCAGAATATTAGTATTTTTATCATTAACAATACTAATTAGTGTACAAGTAAATGCACAAAAAAAACTCAAAAAAGCTAAAGAATATATGGTAAATTTTGAATATTCTAAAGCTATTCCTCTTTATCTTGATTATTTTGAACATAAAAATCCTAAACCTAATGACGTTAGAGATATTGCAAACTGTTATTTAATGATTAACGATGTTAAGTCGGCTCAAAGTTGGTTATCAAGATACAATACTTTTTATATTTATTCAGCTACAGAAATGTTGAATTATGCTAATACTCTTAAAGCTTCAGGTGATTATGATGAAGCAATGAAACAATACGTAAAATTTCAAGAAATCTTTCCAGCCAAATCAGAAAATATAGATAAATGGTTAATTTCTTGTGTAGATGGAAAAAAATGGACAAAAAAACCATTAAATTATGAAGTAATGAACGTAGAGCAATTAAATTCAGAAAATTGTGATTATGGTCTATTTCCTTATAAAAATGGATTTCTTTATTCTACCGACAAAAAACAAAATAATTCAAAATATTCATCTCAGGAAATATTTGGTTGGACAGGAAATCCATATCTAAAAATTTATACAGTATCGAATCTTAACGAAAGTACAGTTTCTGCAAATCCTGAAATGGTAGACAATATTAATACTACATATCATAATGGTTCAGGCGTTTACGATTTCGAGAACGATGTCTTGTATTATACAATTACTAAAATGAAAAATAAAAAATCTCTACCTCCAAACAGCGACCCTACAAATTGGACAGAAAAAGAAACCGAAGAACAATACGTAAACAGAATGGAAATATATTCAGCAAAACTTGTAAACGATAAATGGGTTAATATAACTCCATTTGCATATAATAACTCTGATTTATATTCAGTAGGACATCCGGCACTTTCGCCAGATGGAAACATTTTATATTTTGCTTCGAGTATGCCCGGCGGATTTGGTGGCAGCGATATTTATTATTGTTTACGTTTAGAAGATGGAACTTGGGACAAACCATTAAATGCTGGATATATGATTAATACCGAAGGCAAAGAAGCATTTCCGGTTATTGATAAAACCGGCAAATTATATTTTTCAAGCGACGGACAACCAGGTATGGGAGGCTTAGATATTTTTGAATGTCAAGGAAGTGCCGATAATTGGACTGTTCCTGAGAATTTAAAAGTACCAATAAACTCACCTAAAGACGATTTCAGTCCATACTTTAATGAAACCGGTTTCACAGGATATTTTTCATCAAACAGAGATGGAGGAAAAGGTGAAGACGATATTTACTATTTTTCTAAAGGACTTATAATAATTGGTAGAACGTTTGCCAGAATTTTTGATAATTCATTAACTCCATTAGAGAATGTTAATGTAGAAATAACCAACATAAATAATAGCGATTTAACAGCATTGGTTTCAGATAATAATGGAATGTTTTCGGAAAGAGCAAAATGTAGTAATACTTACGAATTTACAGCCCGTAAAAAAGGATATTTTATGCAGTCTGTATTATTAGAAACAGAATGTAGAACCGGAAACGACACAATTTATGTTGACTTAATTCTAGACCAGATTCTTGAAAATAAATCTTATGTGCTTAATAATATTTATTACGATTTTGATAAATGGTTTATCCGCCCCGATGCTGCTAAAGAATTAGATAAATTGGTATCTTTATTAGTAGAAAATCCCGAAATTGATATTGAACTTGGCTCACATACCGATTCGAGAGGAACAGACGTATATAATCAGAAATTATCACAAAGAAGAGCAGAATCAGCTGTGGGTTATATAATAAGTAAAAATATTGACCCTGATAGAATTACTGCTAAAGGATATGGCGAATCAAAACCGGCTGTTAAATGTAATTTTTGTACAGATGAAGAACATCAGATGAATAGAAGAACCGAATTTACAGTAACAAAAATTCGTTACGAAAACTTTAGCTCTTTAAAATAATAGCTTCTTAAAATAGTGATTCTAAATAATTAAGAATTAGCTTTATGCTAATTCTTAATTATTTTTATTTAATGCAAAAATTTATAAATCCAACGACGTTTAATTAAAAAAAATCCGTTTTTGTATTTTTTTCATATTATACACTAAAATATTTTTCAAAAAAATT
>MENC01000210.1:0-4308 GCA_001768155.1 Bacteroidetes bacterium GWA2_30_7 | reverse complement strand
CGACATCTGACGTTAAAACATAAATTCATAACGTTTAATATATATTTGGTTATGTCAGTTTGATTTTTATATACTTTAGACGCGAATTATAAAAATAACAATTATGAAAAATTTAGGAATTTTATTGGCAATGGTAAGTTTAATTTTCATTAAAGTTAAAGATATGATAAGGTTAACATTTTTTAAACAGATTTTAATACTATTATTAATAGTAATTGGAGCTATAAATATAAGTGCTCAAAATGGCGGAGTTGCCAGTAAATATTCAGGATTAGTCAATCCTTTTAGTGGCGATTTTAACTATAGCATTCCATTATTAACTGTTCCATCGCCAGATGGAAATGGAATCCCATTAACGCTTGGTTATGCTGGAGGAATAAGGGTAAATCAGGAAGCTTCTTGGGTTGGACTTGGATGGGATTTAAATCCTGGCGAGATTCGACGAAAGGTTAATGGTGTACCTGATGATTGGAAAAACAAAACAGTAACTGATATTTCTTACAATGGAAATAAAGATTCTCGTTTTTATGGACCAAATTATTTCAAGGATTTTTTTGAACACTCCGCAAGTCCTGAATTTTATAATTACAATTCAAATACTGACAATTATACAATGGACTTATATCAAAGCGATAGAGGAGCTGGTGATGATGAAATTCCTTTTGAATTTCCTGATTATGATGAATATTATGTAAGTGCACCCGGCTTTGGAGGCACAATGAAACCATTTCTTTTTGACTTTGCAAACCTTTATTACAAAAATCAAAATTATTTGAGCTTTGGCACGAATGAAACGGACTATGTTCCATTCTCTAAAAAACCACAATTCAGGTTTATAAACGAACCAGTTGGGAATATATATACTCCTTTTTATGGTAGTATGAGTAATTATTATAATATGAAAGGAACTCAAAATTACTATTATTGTTTGTTGAATGATGATATACCACCAGAATGTATTAATACACATTATTATACGTTTGGAAATACATATTATACTTTTCAAACTCCTTATGAATTAAGTACACCAAACTATACTGGAGACGGAGTAGATCAAACTACAGGTTTACCAGATTCTCAAAATTATATAGAATACTTTACAAATAGTGAAATAAATACGTTTAATCCACAAACATCAAATGACCTAAACAATAAAGGATTTCTTGATTATCGGAGTATATCTGGAACAAGAAGACCAACTTCTGAATTTGATGAAAATGGCATTGGCGCAATAAAAATTACAAGTCCCGAAGGAATAACTTATCATTATTCTTTACCTGTTTACTCTTATAATGAAAAAATATTTGATATACAATGCTATACCGATTGGACTCTAAATACTACATTTGAACATGAATATCAGAAACCTGACAAGTATGCTTCTGCATGGAAACTTACTGCTATAACAGGTCCCGATTTTGAAGATTTTAATAATAATGGAATTGCAGATGTAGCAGACAAAGGTTATTGGGTGGCTTATGAATATGAGAAATTTGCCGATGAATATCAGTGGAGAGATCCATATTTCAAGGATGGAGCTACAGAAAAATTTTATTATAATCTTGAATACAGAAATTATGTTGATGAATATAGAAATGTCCCTTCAACAAAGAACTATACTAGAAAAGCGTCATATATGGAGGGTTCTATGCAGATTTATTATCTTAAAAGTATAAAAACCTCGGCATATACAGCTTATTTTTTTAAAGATATTAGAAAAGATATTAATAGCGTTAATTCAAGTAATAAATATATTCCAAAATTATTACTTAAATATATTGTATTAGTTGATAATTCAATTCCTGCTCTAACAAACCAACCATTAACGTCAAGTACAGATTATCTTACTTCAAATTTAGATAATAATATATTGAATGTAAATACATATACTTATAATTCTACTAGCATTAATAGTCATTCATTAAAAACTATTGAATTTGTTTATGATTATAGTCTTGCATCAGGAGTATATAATAATATTAATACATTAAAGGGTAACAGTTCTAATAATGGAAAACTTTCATTATTAGAACTTAAAGTTTATGAAAAAGGGAAAACGCAGGTTTTTTTAAACCCATATAAATTCGAATATATAAATAATGAGGCTTTTGACCATGAAAAACAGGATTTTTTCGGCTATTATAAATATGATTTTAATTCTAATGTTAAAAGTGGCTATATTGCATCTGATGAAGCTATTGCATACGTTGATGAATGGTCTTTGAATAAAATTACAACACCCGAAGGAGTAGAATTGTCTATAGAATATGAATCAGATGACTATACAAAAGATACTTATGAAAGAGGTTCCGGAGTAAGTAATGTCCTTTATCCTAACGTATCAAGAGTTTTTCCAATAAAAGATGTTACTAAATTAAATGATAATTTTAAAGTAACATTGTTTGACGAAGATGGCATTGATTTAGTGTATCAAGCAGATAAAATAAAGAAAAAGTCTTTATATTTTTATTGTACTTGTAATTCAAACTCAAACACATTTGTTAGTGCAGATGAATTTGAAAGCGTATATTCCTCAGAGAATTATATAAAGACTAGTAATGCAAGTGCAATATGTAATAACAGTGTAACGTATTCTACAAGTAATTATTCGGGATATATTGCATTAGATTTGTACAAGGTTTATGGAGGTGGTACAAGAGTAAAATTATTAAATATTAAAGATACAAAGCTTAATCAAAATTATGGGTTAGAATATGAATATACAAATGGAGTTGTTACAACAGACCCTGATTTGTACGGACGTTTTAAATATTCAACGCATTACCTTCAGGCATCCAAGCATTTTGGCGATAGGCATGCCCTTCCTTCAGAAGTTGGATACGAAAGTATATCAGTCAAAGAAACTGGAATGGATGGGAGAGATTTGGGTAAAACAGTATATGAGTATAATACATCAGCATTATCTTTTCAACCAATAAGAACCAAAGCTAGAGATTATATAATGCCCATTACTGCGACACATTATTGGGATGAAGATAGACAAATTTCAGATTATGAAGTTAATGAAATATACCAAAGAGACGTTTTTGGATTACTTAAAAGTATTAAAGTTTATAGTAAAAATGAAAACATAGTTTACTCGAAAGACATTAATTATGAGTTTATTGGGGAAACTAACGAGGCTTTTTATAGATATTTTTACAAAGGGTCGGCGTATAATTTTTATTGTAATAGAGCTGTTTTTAAAAAAGTTTATTATACTCCTGTGGTTAAAAACATAACGGAAACAATTGATAATATATCTACTACTACTAGAATTAATACGAGAGATCTTTTAACCGGAATTCCTACACAAACTGAAATAACGTCATCAGCAAATAATAATATTGTATTATCCAAAACACCTGCTTATATCTCTAATACTAAACTTGGTTTAAAATGTAGAGATATTGATAATTTAAATATTTTAACAGCACAAAGAAAAGAGATTGTATTTAACAGTAGTCAAATTACAAATGGAACAAATACTTTATGGTCAGAAACAAACCCTGTAAGGCAGTATAATAGTGGAGTATATACTACGTCATCTGGCACGACTTTGTTTATTCCGGTAAAATCTTATAGCTATAATGGTGTTTCTGATGAAAATAGCTGGTTGAAAACCTCCGAAATTACCCTTTTAAATGATAAAAATATGGCACTTGAGTCAAAAGACCAAAATGATGTTTACACTTCTGTAAAATATGGTTACGATGATAAATTCAAAATAGCAGAAGCATTAAATGCAAAATATACAGAAATAGCTTATTCAGGAGCAGAAGATAATATTGCAAATAATTATTTTGGCGGAGAAGTAAAAAAAGGGGATGGAAATATTAATACTTCATATTTTCATACAGGGAAAAAATCAATTAAAACCACTGAATCACAAAAGGCTTTTATTTACGAATTCAATAATTCAGAATTTGATGTAGTTAAACCTTATAAAATTAGTGTTTGGGCGCGTGAAGAAAATAATACAGCACATGAAGCAACGATTAAAGTGTCGTATTACAACTCATCTCAGACCCTTATTCATTCAGAAGAAATAAATACAAGCAATTCTGCTGTTAAAGAATTTGGAGATTGGTGGTATTTAATAAACTTTACTACTTCAACTTCAGGTAGTATTTCATCTGCTGTTAAAGTAGTAGTCGAAACATATAATAAAAGTGGTGGCAGTACGGCATGTTACTTCGATGATTTTCGCATTAAACCCGAAGAAGCAACTTTGTCAACTTACGTATTTGATGAATTTACCGGAAATGTTATTTCTACTCATGATAACGAAAACATATCTACAACTTA
>MENC01000209.1:19385-19523 GCA_001768155.1 Bacteroidetes bacterium GWA2_30_7 | reverse complement strand
ATTTATAACGATTTAATATACGAGTACCGAATGGCACAACTAAATGCTAAATCTCCAATAGCACTTATATATAATGATGCTGTTAAAGGTTATATTGATATGTACACCTTTCGCCGAAGAGAGCAAGTTGCAAGAATG
>MENC01000209.1:19140-19353 GCA_001768155.1 Bacteroidetes bacterium GWA2_30_7 | reverse complement strand
TGAAGAAAAGCTCGACAAATATAACTTACCACTTGAATTAAAGTATTTAGCTATTGTTGAATCTGCATTAAACCCTAACGCAAAATCTAAATCAGGAGCTGTCGGACTATGGCAATTTATGTTTAATTCAGCATCAATGTTTGATTTAACAATCGACTCATATATTGACGAACGTTGCGATCCAATTAAATCAACAGATGCAGCATGCAGATA
>MENC01000209.1:2730-19109 GCA_001768155.1 Bacteroidetes bacterium GWA2_30_7 | reverse complement strand
TGGGATTTAGCTTTAGCTGCCTACAATGGTGGACCTGGTATTGTTAGAAATGCGATTGCTCGTTCGGGCGGGAAAACAAGTTTCTGGGAAATTCGACCATATTTACCTAAAGAAACTCAAGGTTATGTTCCTGCATTTATTGCCGCTAACTACGTTATGAATTTTAGTGCCGAGCATAATATCTTTCCAATTCAACCAAGAATATTTTATAATCAAATAGATACAATAAAAATAAAACAGTCGCTATACTTTAATCAAATTTCATCAGCACTTGGAATTCCAGAAGATTTAATTAAATTTTTAAACCCTATTTATAAACAAAACTATATACCTTACAATGAGGAAAATATGACATTAATGTTGCCTATCGACAAGATTGCAGATTTTATCAATAAAGAAAATCAAATATATAATACATTAATTACAAAAGATGATTATAATTCTTTATTAGCAAATGCAGCTTCAACTGAAAATAAACTAAGTATAATACATACAGTTAAAAAGGGCGAATATTTTCATAAATTAGCAATAATATACAAATGTACTATTGATAACATTATAGCTTGGAATAACTTAACAACTTATAGCTTAAACGAGGGACAAAAGCTCATTTTATGGATTGACCCAAGATACGATGTTGAGCTTGAAAAAACTGATGTTAAGCAGCAAAATTTCTTTATTTATACAGTTCAGTTTGGCGATACTTTTCAGAGTATTGCTGATAAATTTCAGCTTCCATCTTACGAAAAAATTAAAATTGAAAATAATTTAAATCAGGAAGCATTATTAACACCCGGAAGCAAATTGAAAATTTCTAATTAGGCACAATATTTGTAAAATTACTTGCCTCAAAAAAATTGATAATGAACAAAATAAGTATAATAATTGTTTTAATAGTTTTTTTTTATTCTTGTAGAAATAAAGAGAAAACGTTACCAACCATAACAGGAAAAGCCGGAGAAGTTGTTGTTGTTATTGATAATAACTTAGAAAATTTAGAAGCTGGACAGGCTTTAAAAAAAATCCTTACTAAAGAGGTTGATGCTCTCCCACAACCTGAACCTACTTTCGATTATATAAATATTCCTTCTAACGCTTTTACAAATATTTTTAAAACACATAGAAACATAATTATATGTGAAATTAATAAATCAGAAGAAAAAGGGAAAATCATTGTTAAAAAAGATGTTTGGGCTCGTCCACAAATTTTTATAAATATTATTGCAAATAACGATTCAATTCTAAATAAATTGATAACCGACAATGAAAAATTAATATTGTCGTCAATTTTAGATGCTGAAAACCAACGCATTGTTGATAATTACACAAAATATGAGGATAAAATTATTACAAAAGAAATTGCTAAGAAGTACGATATTTCACTAAAAATTCCTAAAGGATTTTCATTAGATTTAGCAAAGGATAATTTTGCATGGATTTCGCATGAAACACCACAAATAAGTCAGGGTATATTTTTATATTATTATAACTACACTGATACAAATCAGTTTAGTAAGGACAGCTTAATTCAAGTAAGAGATGAATTTTTAAAAAAATATGTTCCTGGTCCAAGAGAAAACTCATATATGTCCACAGAACATAATTATGAGATTCATTATCACGAGTTTAACATAGATTCAATGTACATTGCAAGACTTGTTGGACTCTGGAAGGTTGAAGGTGATTATATGGGAGGTCCATTTGTAAGCTATTCTACACCTGATATTAAAAGAAACAGATTAATTACAATTGAAGGTTATGTATATGCACCACGATTCGACAAAAGAAATTATATACGGCAATTAGAAGGCATTTTAAGTACAATTAAAGTATTATAGATTTTTTTGATATTTTTTTTTATTATTAAATAATATTCCTATTTTTGCACACCAAATTCCTCCTTAGCTCAGTTGGTTAGAGCACATGACTGTTAATCATGGGGTCCCAGGTTCAAGTCCTGGAGGGGGAGCAACTTATAAATCAAACAAATATAAAAGCCTCTAAAACGTATAATTTTAGAGGTTTTTTGATTTTTATCATCTAAATCAATCTAAATAATTCAAAATTTAAAGTGACCTATTAGGTTACCTATTAAATTTAGTCGGTTACCTATTTAAAAAAATTTCATTAATAGGTAAAAAACAGATAATTACTCACAATTTTTTCAAAACAATAACAGTTTAATTAAAAAGTTATTTATTATGGAAAATTCATTTAGCATTTTGATTTGGTTAAATAAATCAAAAAAAAACAGTAAAAATCTTGCTCCAATTTATGGTAGAATTACAGTAAATGGAAAAAGAGCCGAAATAGCTTTAAAATTATTTATTGAAATCGAAAGATGGGATTCAACCAAAGGGAGAGCAAGAGGAAATAAAGAAGATTCAAGGTTGATAAATATTACAATTGAAAATTTTTTAAATAAAGCACGTAGAGTATATGAACAGTTAACTACTGAAAATGCTTTTATTTCTGCTGAAAATATTAAGAATATTATTTTAGGTGCTAATAAGAAAAAAATAATGCTTTTAGAAGCATTTGATATTCATTTAAAAGATATTGAAAGTAAAATCAATATTGATTATGTTAGAGGTACATATAATAAATACAATAATTCTATGAATCATTTGAAATCATTTATAAAGGAATTTTATAAACGTAACGATTTGGAACTTTTAGAATTAGATTATTCGTTTATTTCAAAATTCGATTTTTTTTTAAAGGTAAAATTAAAAAATAGCCAAAATTCCACATATAAACATATTCAACGTTTAAGAAAGATAATAAATTTAGCTGTTCTAAATGATTGGTTAGAAAAAGACCCTTTTAATAAATTCATAATTAAACAAGAAAGCAGAGAACGAGGTTTTCTTTCTTCAGAAGAATTAGAAATGATTAATTCAAAATATTTTTTTAATAAACGTCTTGAAAATATTAAAGACATATTTATGTTTAGTTGTTATACAGGTTTTGCATACATTGACATATATAATCTTACAGAAGATAATATATTTTTAGGAATAGACGGTGAAAAATGGATAAAGATAAACCGACAAAAAACGGGAACACCATCTTCTGTTCCTTTGCTTCCCAAAGCATTAGAAATAATAGAAAAGTATAAAAATATTTCTTCAGAAAAATTATTACCAGTGATAAGTAATCAAAGAACAAACTCATATTTAAAAGAAATTGCAGATTTGTGTGGAATAAAAAAAATTCTTACGTTTCACATGGCTCGACATACATTTGCAACAACCGTAACACTTACTAACGGAGTACCAATTGAAACGGTGAGTAAAATGCTTGGACACAAAAGCATTAAAACAACACAGATTTACAGTAAAGTTGTAGAGCAGAAAGTAAGTTATGATATGAAGTTATTGAAAAATAAATTATTGTATAATGAATCCCGAAAATCTATTAATTAATTATCAATGGTTTGATGAAAAATTGTAGAATGGAATTGCTGAATGGATAATAGCATAAAAATTGTATTAATCATAATACTATTTATTTGAAAGAGATTTAACAGAAATGTAATTATTTAAATTAAATTTACATTAATTAGTCATGATAGTTTTCTTTGTTATTTTTGTCAATTTTTAATTCAAAAAATGAATATCCCCAAAGAAAATATAACCCTTTTAAAATCCCTATTCTGTGCCAGACAAGATGTTTATTCCGTCAGATGGGAAAAGGATGGTAAAAGTGGCTATATGCCTGCATATAAGATTGATTGGAGCGACTACAATAAACACAAAGCATCGGGTGGAACTTTTAAAGATTATTCAAAAAAAGAATACCTTCCATTTAACGATGAAGCTATTTTAAACCATTTATCAGGGAAGGAAACTGTTGGAATTTATCCACTTTTAGAAGATAATACTTCATATTTTATTGCTGCTGATTTCGATGATAAAAATTGGAAAGAATCAATTCAAAAACTGTATTTAACTTGTCATAAATTTGAAATTCCTGCTTATATTGAACGTTCACGTTCCGGTAATGGTGGGCATTTATGGGTTTTCTTTGAAGAAAACCTTCCGGCTGAGCAAACACGAAAATTGATGTTTGAATTGTTAAGAGAAGCAACTATTATTTCGCACTTCGAGAAAGAACCAAGTTTCGACAGACTATTTCCAAATCAGGATTTTCATTCAGGGAAAGGACTTGGAAACTTGATTGCTTTGCCATTAAACGGTAAAACATTACAAAATGGAAATTCAGCTTTTATAAATCCAGAAACTTTTGAACCATATATAAATCAATTTGAAGAAATAGGAAAATTCAATAAGCTTTCAACTATTAAGTTTTTAACTTTATATGAAAGTTTTTTTAAACAAAAGCCACAAGAACCAATTAAATCGAATGTACTATCTGATTTTCACAGCGAATTTGAGATTCAAATAAGTAATCAGGTATATCTAAAACGATTGCAACTGAACAAAAAGCTAATAGCATTTCTAAGAGAAAATCTTAATTTCTTTAATTCCGATTATCTGGTAAAAAAGAATATGGGCAAGTCAACTTTCAATATCGAAAAATATTTCAGATTGATTGAAGAAACAACTGATGGAGTGCTTATTCCAAGGGGCTTCGTATTAAGCCTTATTAATTTTTGCAAACAAGAAAAACTGTCTTTTAAAATTATTGATAATCGCAAAAAGCTCGAACCTATTGATTTTGATTCAGATATAAATTTGTTGCCACATCAGGAATTGGTAATTGAAAAAATTGCGGATAAAGATTTTGGAGTAATTGTATCTCCTCCTGGTTCTGGAAAAACTGTTATCGGTCTTGAAATTATTGCACAAAAACGGCAACCTGCGTTAATCATAGTCCATCGGAAACAATTATTCGACCAATGGATAGAAAGAATACAGAGTTTCCTTAAAATTCCAAAAAAAGAAATCGGACAAATTGGGAATCAAAAATTTAAGGTTGGTAAAGAGATTACTGTTGCAATGATTCAATCACTTACCCGAAGTGCAGAAATTGAAAAAATAGCAAATAGTTTTGGAACTATAATTATTGATGAATGTCATCATATTCCTGCCAAATCATTCAGAGAAGCTATTATTAATTTCAATTCATATTACTTGTATGGTTTAACAGCTAGCCCGAAGAGAAAAAATAACGACGAAAAACTGATTTATGTTTATATCGGAAATATTCTCTATAATGTTGAACAAAAAGAACAAATACAGCAAAGTCATGTAGATGTAGAAATTAATATTCGGGAAACTAACCTTTATGCTCCTTTTGATTACAAAATAGATAAATACGAAACCATATCACGAATATTAATACACGATACTCAACGAAACGAATTGATTATTAATGATATTGAAAAAAATGCTGAAAGATTCAAAACAATTTTAATTCTGACAGAACGAAAAGCTCATGTTGAAATATTAAACCTTTATCTCAAAGACAAATTTGAAACAATAACCATACATGGAGATGATTCAGAAAGTAGCCGTAAAAGCAAATTAGAACAGTTAAAACAAGGTCATTATAAGATTGTTATTTCAACAGGACAATATTTTGGAGAAGGCACTGATCTTGATAATCTGGAGTGCTTATTTATTGTTTATCCATTTGCTTTTGAAGGTAAACTTATTCAATACATAGGACGTATCCAACGTTCAGGGAAACCTCCTGTTATTTTTGATTACAGAGATACCAGAATTGATTATTTCGCCAAAATGTTTAAACTACGTAACCGATATTATAAGAAGCTTTTGAAATAAAATAGTTAATAAAAATAAATTTCTATTTTGGATTCTTATAACAGTATATAAAACTTTAATAATACAGTATTGAAACGGAAGTATATATCGTTTAAGAATCACACGAATCAATAAAAACAATACAAAAAGAAAATAAATTCCTTGAATAAAAAAAGGCTATTAACACCTTTATACTCAAAATCATATTTAAAATAATTATTAAAAAAACAACTTGTTTTTTTTCATTTCCTAGTTACCTTTACAAAAAACTTACTCTATATATATGAAGGGCTATTCTGACGAACAAATAATAAATGGAATTAAAGCAAGAGATAATATTGTTTTGGAACGTTTGTATAATGAATACCATACTAGAGTAATAAAATATGTAACCAGAAACAAAGGAAATAAATTTGAAGCAGAAGATGTTTTTCATGATACAATTGAAAAATTACTTAACGAAATCCAAAAAAAAGATTTGAAATTAGAAAAAAGATTTGAAGCATATTTTACTACTACATATCAGAATACTTGGATACGTTTTGTGAAAATAAAAAATAAACATGATTTAACAAGTCAATTTCAAGAGGACTTAGCTCAAGAAGAATCAGATAATGAAGAAGATGAAAGAAACATGCAAATTAAACAACTTGCTTTTGATGCACTCAGAAAGCTCGATAAAGAAAGCAGAAAAATACTTGATATGTTTTATATTAAAAAGAAAACAATGACTGAAATAGCAAATAAGATGGAATTTAAAAATGAATTATCAGCAAAAACTCAAAAATATAAAGCATTTGGAAAATTAAAAGAATTAATCATTGAAAACCCATTATATAAAAAACTTACAAATGAATAGCGAAGAAATTACAATATTGATTGAACGTTACCTTGACGGAGAACTATCCGAACAAGAAAAACTACAATTTGAACTAGACATAAAAACAAACAAAGAGCTTGCTAATGATTTACTTCTTCATAAGGAAATTCGTAAAGCATTAGCCGACGAAGAAATAATAGACCTTCGTGAAAAATTAAATAATATAAGTGATAAGTTTCATGAAAAAGAACGCAAAACAAAAAAGAAAAAACAGTTTGCAATTTATTTATCAAGTTCATTAATTGTAATATCGCTTATTACATCATTTTATATATATGATAAAAAATATACAAACGATGAATTATACAATATGTATTATGAACATTATGATGCTGGTACAATAACACGTGGCGAAATAAAGTCTTCAAAAGAAATCTATACGAATGCTTTAAGAACCTATGATATTGGCAAATATGTTGATGCTATAAAATTATTTGAGCAAATTTCGGACAGTTCGGAATATTACATTTCCAAAGAATATTTTACAGGTCTTTCATATATGGAACTTTTAAATTTTGAAAAAGCAATAATTCATTTTGAACCATTATTAGACAATAATGAAAGCATTTATTATGAGAATATCATTTGGTTCACCGGACTTTGTTACCTTAAAACAAATCAAAACGAAAAAGCAAAGCAACAATTCACAAAATTGTTAGACAAAAACTCCGGCTTTCAGAAAAATTCCAAAGAAATTTTAGAAAAAATAAAATAAATATTTCAACACCTTAAGTTGTTTAAATACTGTAAGTTCAGATGTTATTTTTGATAATATCTGAAACTGTTTGGGTTACCTTTTGTTTTTTTTGACTCTATATTTATGTAAAAGTTTTATAATATTAAAAATTTAATAAGAAATTTACAAATAAAGCATGTTGAAATATTTTAAACTTAATGATAATTATTCCTCAGAGATTATCTCTGATGATTTACATAAAATAAAAATTATTGACCTTGAAAAAGATATTACATATCTGGGGTCACAAGAAATAAATGAATTGTATGAGATTTTCTTAAAGTTAAATGAATTTAAAGTAGACTCTTACGAAATAACTATAAACCTACATTCAAACCTTGAAAAATTTGATATTCTTTTTATTTCTACTTTGTACTTTATAAAACAACAATTTTTAAATAATAATATTAAAATACATGCAATAACTGAAAATATTAAAAATCCAAATAAAGTCTTTTATATACTTGGGCATTTACTTTCAACTGCATATTTAGATAATAAATTTTCACCAATTTGTGAATATAAAATTGGAAGAACATTTTGGAATTATCAATCATTAGATGAATGGACAGAACATAAGTATGTTATTTCTGAAGAATATTTGCCATTTGTAAGTATTACATTAGATAACTTTAATTATTATTTTAAAGAACCAATTAACAATTACTCAAAAGAAATTATTAAAATTATTAACAGTAATATTAATGAATTTAAAGATATAAACGATGTTGAAAAAGTATATCAAAAAATACGACGTATATTTATTATTAATTCAAAAGGAAAAGAGAAAAAAGAATATTATCATTTATTATATTATTTTATAATGCTCCGACATACTTTAACTCTTAAACAATACTTAAATAGTGTTACAGATTTAAAGTTTAATATTGCAACGTTAGGCTATGGATTTACAAAAGATAATGATAAATTTTTTATATCAGAATTTGATAAAGTTAATAAACAGCTTCAAAATAAATCAATATATTTTAATCTGCTTTTTTCAATTTTTTCTCTAAATTATTATAAAAATTATTCTGAAGAGATTGGTAAAAGAGAACCAAAGGATTTCATAGATAAACTTAAACAAATATTTAAATACACAGAGGATGTTTTTAAAGGGATAAAAGAACTTGCGGCTAATATTATTGAACATTCTACAAATAAAAGAGGTGCAATCACATTAAGAGTTTTTTCTAAAAAAGATATTGGAATATTGAAAACTGATGGAAATCAAGTTTGGAACAATTATTTAAATGAGATTATCACAAAAGATATTAGTCATTTTGCTGACATATCTATTATTGATGATGGTAAAATAGGAATAATTGATAAAAGTGTTGAATCTTGGAAAAAAATACATGATGAAAACTCTGAGGACACTGAATTTATTAAGGCATTTGAAGATGATATAATAAAAATGTCTGATAATTCAGTATTCGGATATGAAAAACTTTATAAATATTTCTTCAATACAAATGATATACAACTTGAACATCAGAATTTTAAAGTTGCAGGTAATTATGGATTATTGATTTTTTCATCAGTTATTCATAAAAATGATGGCATTTTTATTATTTCAACACCATCAAATTCTGTGGAAAAAATAGTTTCATTAACCGTTGCATCAATTGGTTTTGATAAACCACAAAACAATAATAAATTTATTGGAACACATTATAATATTATTATTCCTATTAGTGTTGATAAAGAATTATTTACAAGAAATTTTGATATAACCCCTTTTGAGTCTCCAATAGAACAGAGTATCTATGAGCAATTATTTAAAATTAATGATGAAAATTTAAACGAACCTATAACAAATTTATATTACAAAGAAATCTCTCCAATAGATAATTTGAATTATCAAGACAAATTATCAATAGTGAGAACCTATAAGGAAAGAATTTTATTGGGTTTACCTGAGGTTAATGACAGATTTATCCTAGCATTGAATTTTAATGAATATAATATTGATGAAAGCCAATTAATAAGATTAATAGCGTCTTTAAATATTAGCAAAGTATTTAAAAATATAATAATTTATAATTGCCCTAAAGAAACAGTCATTAACCTTATATATATTTGTGAAATATTAAATAATGCTGGTTTGAAGTTTTGGGATACAGATAGTTATGTTTTATTTTATTTTCATATTGAGCATTCTGAAAGGTATAAATTTTTTAATACAACATTATTGACAGGGGAAACCTACCAAAAATTTAAAAATTGGAATTCTATAATTGCACATAATCACTTTGTATATAATGAATTTATATATAAAGAAGAAAATAAGAATTTTGAACCCATTAATCCAGTATCTAATGTTTTTTTTAATAATGATATAAAGCTCTTATATTTTGATTTATTATTAAAAAGTGATGGCTTGACATTATTTGAACACAATGTAGGTATCAAGTTAAATCAGAAAATAAGTTGTGAAAATAATGCAAAAGTTGGGTATAAATTCACGGATACACATATAAAATTAGGCTCAAAAATTCATATAAAAGATTTTTATGATGCTAAACGAATTTTTCAAAATAGCTTTTATGCTTCTCGCTTTGCATTTTTAATAACCAATTTTTTAATAGAGGAAATACTTAAAAACTTTGGAAATAAAGAGCACGTAATTTTATTAGGATATGGTCAGTATTCCGGCCTTTTAGTTAGTAAAATAGAATTTTTTTTAAAAAATTATACAACACCAAAGCATTCAAATATTTCTCATTTTTTGATTAATAATACTGAGAAAATAGATTTTAGTGCACTCTTTGAAAGAGCAGATTTTAATATTAACAAAAGCCATTTTATATTAATTATTCCAATTAGTTCCACACTTTCAACTCCAATTAAAATTGAAAATGAATTTGTTGATCAATATCAAAATTTCAATTCTAAAAAAAGTAAACTTTCTTCAAATGAAATTAGAGCTAAGATTAATCAACCATATATTAATGTTTTATTAATTGGTCATAATAATATTGTAGGAGGAGATGTTAACGATCCACTCTTAAATAGATTCTGGAAACGTGTTGATTTAGAAAATAATGTAGTAATAAACCAAAATTTAAATATTGGCAAGAATAGATATAATAAATTCTTTCTGTACTTTAATTCTGAGTGGTATGATATTTTTGACTGTCCTAAATGTGATCCTGAAAAACTAATTGATGAAGAAGCACTTTTTGAAACTGATGATGCTTCAGTTACCCCTACTATAATTTATGAATTACCAGAGTTTCGGGAAACAAACTTAAATAGACTTTATTTTGAATTCAGAAGTTCTGTTGCTCCAAAAAATAAAATCAAAATTACTCATGAAATGTTCAATAATGGGCATTTTATGTTGGTTAATAAGCATGATTTATTTTACTTTTTCTATGAAAAAATCTATACTGAAAACAAAGCCCCATTAAAAAATTGGGTTAATACAGAATTAAAACAGATATATGCAAAGGAAAAGAATTCTAAAATAATAATTATAACACCAGGCAGAGGTTCAAATAATAACTTCGTTAATTTTATAAATGAAACCCTATTTAGCAGTACAGCTACTATAATCTATTTTAACCCATATGAAGATTATTATCAAAATTTCAGATTATTTTTTAAAAATGAACTTACAAATGAAACACTTTTAATTTATGTTGATAATTTAATAGCCACAAGTAAAACATTTCAAACTGTTAATCATTTTATTCAGCAAATAAACTCAAAAAAAGAGATAAATAGTATTATAACACTTTTGGACAGAATGGACTCTTCTAATTTTAATACATTGGCAAGCAAAATCCATTCATTTATTTCATTAAATTTAACATCTATTACAAATCCCATCGAAAACTGCTACCTATGTGCTGAATACAAAAGATACTCTAATATAGCTAATACTGGTTTACTAGATACGTTAAAGTATTATTTTTACTACAAATACTTACACAAACTAAAAAAGAAAGAAAAATATCAAAAAAACTTAAATGAAGACGATGAGTTAAAAGATAAGGAGCGGCATATTATCCGGCTTTTGATTACTCAACATATTTCTGAAATATTTGTCAGCCATGATGATAATAAAACTAATTCAGCTTATTTATCATTAAGAAGATATTTTGAAAAAGGTAATAAGGAATTATTTAAAAGTTTTTATGAAAAATTTAAAGAACTAATAATTAATTATAAAGACAGTCTTACTGAAAATGATATAAAAATCAATCTATTAAAGACCCTTTCACTTCCTCCATTCATTAACCATAAAGATATTAAACGAACTGTATTTAGATGGTCTGTTGAGGAATTAAATAGGGTAATAGATGAAAGTGTTGATATTGAGAAAGAAAAACTAAAAATCGAATTTGATGAGTTTAAGGATTTTATTAATTATTTTAAGTGTTTAGTAAAGCGTGCAGCATATTTAAAGTCTAATTATATTATTTCTGAACACTTTTTAAAAACTGTTAAAATTCTTTATTTAAACAAGAATGTGATTGACAAAAACAAACAAATAGTAGAAGATAAAATTAAAAAAAATAAGAAAATAAAGAAAGAAGATAATTTATTTACTGAAAATGATAATACAAAACAAAAAATTGCTTTAAATGAATTCAATACAAGGTTTATTGAACTTAAAATTTTTATTTCAGCATGTATAAAAGAATTAATCAACAATAATGAGGTAAAATCAATACGGCTTGAAGAAAACATAAACAAGATTAAAATACCAGATGATCAACCTGAATTTAAATCTTTTATTGAAATACTAAAAATTGAAAATGCAGGAATTATACAAGAATTTTTACCTATTTATGATATATTTTGTAAGCAAAGCGGATACTATTTTCAAGATAATTTGGATAATAACAAAATAGAGGAAATATTCCAGAATAATACTAGATTAATTTATAACACTCTAAATGAAGAATCATTCCAAAATCACTATAAACTTAAAACATTAAAAAAATTCGTTGATATAGAATCGGTTGATATTAAAAAACCTGATAATTATAAAAGTTTGTACAATATGTTAAATATGTATCATTTTTTAAACCTAAGAAATGGAACAAATGAAGCTCATATTGAAGTGCTTAGAAATAAATTTAATTATATTTTATTCGGACTTGCCTCAATTTTAGATTTTGATATTAAAAATGGAGGTGCATTTATTTTATACAAATATAAAAACACATCCATTGAAAATGATTCTATTTCTATATTTAATCAGACAGATGATGTTTTTCCTATTGCCTCCATTGGGCATTCAATTATCAACGAATTGAAAGACAATTGGGAAAATACATTTACTTATGAAATGCTAAAAGGTTATTGTTTTAAAGATTATCAGGCAACTCAGTATCAAAATCATAAATGGACTAGTATTTCATTATTTAGAAAAGCTAAAGGTTACTATCTACAGGATAATAATAATGCAGATAAATATCTTGAAAGTCAAGTTGGTATTAAAAAGAATTATAATCATTTTTATTTTTTAAGAATATCTGAATTTGATGATAAATATTCAGATACTGATGGAAAAGCAGTTATTGTATTTTATCAGAATAAGGAGGAATATAAAATACCAATCGAAACAGCAAGATATGCTTTGGTACTTCGAGATTATTTAAAAAACTTTTTTATTACGAATTGTGATAATGAGAGTTTTAGAGGGGAAATTGAAAAAAATCAATTCGGAGTTAGAATAAATTCTTTGTTACACCAGATTGAGGATAATTTTCTGGCAAATATGAAAAGAATTGCTATAACAAATCTTCCTGAAAGCATTTATCATAACAAACTAAGTGTTAAAGATGCATTTAATTTAAATTATTTTTTTGCTTTTAATAGTATTAAATTTTACAGAATTTTAAGCAAAATTAATAATAACAAAGAAGAAACAAAGACTGTTTTTGATACTTATAATCTTAAAAAAACTATTATTAATACAAATGAACTTTCTGAAAAACTATCCATGCTTATTGATTATATTTATAATTCTAAAGATTATGAATACGAAATTGAAGATTATCAGAAGGAGATAATTCATGACTCAATTTCCTTTAATTATTATTATGAAATTATTGAGATGATTTTATTTGAATTAATTTGTAATGCAAGGAAAAATATTGCAAATACAGCTAATAGAAATCCAATAATTAAAATTACAATTAGAAAAAATAATGGAATAATTGAATTTGAAGTATCTGATAATGGAAATGGAATAAATCCATTAATATTAAATGACATAATAAGAAAAGGATATTTAAAATCTGAGCATGGTCTGCATATGATTAATTCTATTTTAAACATATTAGATGAGCCTAAACTTGAATTTACATCTATAAGTGAACAGCTCGAAACCAGTAATGGTTATACTCTTGTAAGATTTTTAATAAAAGAGGTATAAATATATATGAAAAAGAAAATTTTTATAATTGAAGATAATCAAATTTCGTTTGAGAGGGTTAAATCTTTTTTAGAAAGTAAGAATTTTGATGTTTTCCCAGTTTTTAATAACAAAAATAAGTTTTCTAGTTATATTGGTTATCTAAGAGATTTTTTGAATAACATTAAAAAAGATACTGCAAAAAAATATATTACAACTTTATTTGGTAATATTTCACCTGATATTATACTAATAGACTTGGTTCTGAGGAGTTCTTCTGATAACATCAAAGATGGAATAGAGATAAGAAACTTATTGTTAGAAACAAAGAAAATTCCATATATAATTTTTACGGTAGCCCAGAATAATTTAGATTCTATTAGATTTGATTATAATATTACACCTCCTAATCAAATAATTTCTAAATATTTCAACAATGATATTGAACCACTAAGTAATGAATATTTAGAAAAAAAATTATTATATCACATTAATGAATATTTTACAGAGAACACTAAAATTGTTGAAAAGTTTAGCAAAATTATTAATCAATATGAGGCTTTAATTAATAAAGATGAAAAAGAAGTGGAATTACAATTATTTCTTGAGGAACACCCCCAATTGATAGGAGATTATTTTACTAAAAACAAAGATTATATACCACAACTGCATATATTAAATTCGAAACAACTCGTAAAAGATTATATTTCAGACTTTGTATTATTTGATGAGCGAGATAGTGGAGTTGAAATTAAATTTGTTGAAATTGAAAAACCGAATATAAAATTATTTAAAAGTAATGATGATTTTCATCATGAATTTAATCATAGTGTAAATCAGCTAATTCATTGGAAGTCTGAATTATTCGCAGCCCACAATGTTACCAGAATGGAGTTTGAATTAAAACGAATAAACGATAAAATTATATATAAAGAAGACTATATAAGCTTTTTATTGATTGCTGGAAAAACAAACATTTTAAATCCCGATAAAGCAATTGACACCCTGTGGAAAAGTAGATTAAAAACCTTATTTAGTTCATTCAAAAATATTTCTTTTTTATCATATGATGATATTTTAAGTAAATCAAAAAAAAGATTGAACGCAATGTTGAATATTTAACTGCATTTTAGTATTTTTCAGACCATTAGTCGCTATGTCTATAAAAATCAAATTTTTAAAAGCATTCAAAGGAGATAGTATTTTAATCTCTTTTACAGATGATAAAAACAATCCCAAGAATATCCTTATTGATGGTGGCATGGCAGGAACATATTATAATTCAACTTCAAATCAATTTGGCAATTTGAAAACGGAAGTTGATAATATAAGAAGCAAAAACGAGAATATAGATTTACTTGTTCTTACGCATATTGATAATGATCATATTTGCGGATTGCTTAAATGGTTTGAGATGGATAAAGAAGCACACAAGTTAGTTAAAAATGTTTGGTTTAATTCTGGGAAATTAATTGCTGAATATTTAAAAAAACCTGAAAATAATGATTTAAGTGTTGGTTTAGATTTGTTTAAAACAACATTTACAGGGGTAAAAGACGCTATCGATTTTGAAAATTACCTCTTAGCTAAAGAGATATGGAATCGTAAAATTATTAAGCTTGGAAATGTTTATAAAAGTGATAATATTCAGATGCTTGTATTGTCTCCAACAAGAAATCAATTAAAAAATCTACTTAAAGAATACAAAGAAAAAACTGGTAATATTGCTTACACGGCAGCTGGAGGAAAGGATTGGAATATTGATTTGAAAGCATTTATCGAAGAGGAAAATGATATAAAGTTTAAATTTGCTCAAGATACAAGTGTGAAGAATGGTAGTTCTATATCATTTATTCTGACCATAAAAGAAAAGAATTTCTTATTTCTTGGCGATTCGCATCCAAAAGAAATAGTAAGTTATTTAAAAAAGAAAGGATTTAGTAAGGAAAAACCTTTGAATGTCGAATTAATGAAATTGTCTCATCATGGAAGCAAAGGTAATACTAATAAAGAATTACTTGAATTAGTGAAAATAGAAAACTATATTATTAGCACAGATAGCTCAGAACATGGACATCCCAACAAAAGAACATTAGCCAGAATTATTAGTATCAATCCAAATGCTGTTTTTCATTTTAATTATGAGTTTGTAAAGGATAATATATTTAATGATAAAGATTTTGAGGATTACACGAATTTCTCAATAAAATTAACCAATGAATTAGATTTCGCATTATGAATAATGACGATTTAAAAAGATATAGTGTCATTGTAGGCAATGGAAGTGGTTGTATTTTTCAGCCAATGACAGAAGATTACACCTATATACTTACAGCAAAGCATTTGTTTTATATTGAAAAGGAAAATGAACGTGGTCAAAAGATAAGAGAGGAAATACCCAATGGAACATTGATTAATATAAGGAAGCAAATACATGATGGTGAAAAATGGGAAGAAAAAGAAATTCCATTTAAGTTGTCAAAAGGTAAAAATTATTTTCCCCATAAAGAAGCTGATATTGCAATTTTAAAGATTTTACCTGCGATTGAAGGCTTTGATAAGATTATAGTTCAGGATTCATTCGAACGTGATAATGGTTTTGAATTATGTGGGAGTCCTGAACAATGGAGTGATAACAGCGAAGGAGAAAGATAT
>MENC01000209.1:0-2650 GCA_001768155.1 Bacteroidetes bacterium GWA2_30_7 | reverse complement strand
AATACATCTCTAAATTTATAAATACAAACATTAACCCCTCTCTTCCGGTAATTATTGTACACCCCGGTACAAGTAAATTTGGGTCATACAAACAATGGCCTACTCAAAACTATTCCTTACTTGCAGATATGATACTGGAAACTTATAAGGCTAATATGATTTTTACATGGGGGCCAGATGAATTTGATGTTGTCAAAGAAATAGTTAAAAACATGAAACACAAGGCTATCCCTGCATGTGAAACTAAGACCATCAGACAACTCATAGAACTGATTAGGCGCGCCAGACTCTTTATTGGTGGCGATACCGGCCCATTGCACATTGCCTCCATCCTGGACATCCCCGTTGTCGGAATTTACGGGCCGAAAGACCCTGAAATTTACGGACCATACAACGACAAAGCAATAGTCATAAAAAAGGATGTGTCATGCAGCCCGTGCAAGAAAAGGACATGCAGCGATCCGATATGCATGACATCAATCCTGCCGGAGGATGTCTTTCGTGGAGTAAGCAAGTTGATGGGATAAACCATTCCCGCCAGATTGACACGTAGGAAATCTACATGTATCTATGGGAAATAATTGTTATTTGTTAATCGTATCCGTTCGTCTTGCAACTCAACTGTTTCCTGTTGCACCAGCTAGTTTGTCTTGTATTGCCCTAACACGACTGTCTTTTGTCACGCACCTACTGCTTATTATTAAACTATCTACTCTCCGCCTTCCTTCTGATTATAAAATACTCTTCTACAGGTCTATCGGGAAGGATAAATACTCGCTGCCCTGGATTTGCCTTTTTGATTGGTTCCATCTCCTGGTTGTACATCTCCTTGATATTTTGAATGAAGTCCTGATCCGGCCTCTTCCCCATCACTTCAATGTCATCACCCACTTCAAACTTGTTCTTGACTATCACTCCGGCAAGTTTCTCCTCTTTTGGACTGTCAAACAAACCTACAAATTTATAGTCCTGAGTATATCCACTTTCTTCACCCACCCTCTGTCCGTTCTCACCGGGATTACCAAGGAAAAATCCTGTATTATAGCCCCTATTGCTGATCTTTCCCAACTCCTCCAGCCATCTGTCCTGATATTTATATACACCATTTTCAAAGAATGTATCTATCGCTTCACGATATATCCTCGTCACGGTAGCGACATAATACTGACTTTTCATTCTGCCCTCGATCTTCCAGGCATCAACACCTGCAGATATTAATTCGGGAATATGCCGGATCATACACAGGTCCCGTGAACTCATGACTGACGTAAACTCCCCGTCTTCAAAAACCGGGAAATATTCATTTGGACGTTCTTCTTCCACAAGAGAATATTTCCATCGGCATGACTGAGCACAGTCTCCGAGATTTGCACCACGGCTTGCCATGTACGCACTTAAATAACACCTCCCTGAATAAGAGAGACACATGGCGCCGTGAACAAAAACTTCTGTCTTACAATCACTGTTGGCGCTTATTTCAGATATTTCACTAAGTGATAATTCTCTTGCCAGAACAACCCTCTTAACACCCTGTTTGTGCCAGAAGTCGGCGGCTCTGGTATTTGTACAGTTGGCCTGAGTACTGATATGAATGGACGCTTCAGGTATAATCTCTCTGACAACAGTCAATGCACCCGGATCCGATACTATAAATGCATCAACGGGATACCTTGCTAATTCTTTCAGATATTCTTCTATTTTGGCAATGTGATGGTTGTGAGCAAAAATGTTAAGGGTAATATATAATTTCTTGTTTCTTTTATGTACATAATCAACCGCCAATCCAATCTCATCTAAAGTGAAATTCGCTGAAGCATTTCTCAGATTGAAGTCCTTACCACCGGCATATACCGCATCAGCGCCATATTCTATGGCAGTCTTTAACTTATCCATATTTCCGGCCGGCGCAACCAACTCGGGCTTTTTATATTGTCGAGATTCTTTTATCATTTTATTGAAATATTCCACATTAAATTAGCGAACGGAGTGAGCTAATTTATCAAGATAACACTGCAGTATTAATTGTGCGGCAATCATATCCACCCTCCTCTTTTTAGTTTTTCTGGACATTTTAGCCCCTGACATAGCCTTATGTGCCCTCACCGTCGTGAGTCTTTCGTCAACGGTATGGACAGGAAGATCAAATTTTGATTTAAGCGTTTCAACAAATTCAAGTACCTCTACGGCTTTTTCTCCTATCGTATCATTCATGTTTTTCGGAAGGCCAACGATTATCTTACCTACTTCTTTTTCTTTTATTATGTCTGCCAGTTCTTCCAGATAATCAACACCGTCCATACGCTCGATTGTCGGAAGTCCCTGGGCTATAAAGCCAACCGGAGCGCTGATAGCCAGCCCTACCCTCTTCTCCCCATAATCAATGCCAAGAATTCTCATATTATCAGTCCTAAAAATAATCCTGTGCCCAACGGTATGGAAATATTATCAAGTTCTATGGGTAATGACTCGATTATACACGAAACAAGAGATACTATCAATGCAATCCCTAAGGGCAGATAAAAAATAGAGCATATAAAGGCAGAGACAAGAAAAGCTATTGAACCTTCCACACTTTTTCCACGATTATATGGAATTTTAAGTCTTCCATAAAATCTTCCAATTACCGTTGCTATACTATCAGAAAAAGCCA
>MENC01000208.1:3609-6908 GCA_001768155.1 Bacteroidetes bacterium GWA2_30_7 | reverse complement strand
CCTACTGAAAAAGTTTATCAAATACGAAACGGAAAAAAAATCAATAAAGAAAGAAGTTTTTTTCCGGGATATATTTTAATGGAAGCAGATTTAATTGGTGAGGTGCCTCACGTAATTAGAAATGTAAATGGAGTGATTGGATTTTTAGGAGCGGAAAAAAAAGGAGACCCGCTTCCATTAAGATTATCTGAAGTAAATAGAATTTTAGGTAAAGTGGATGAATTAGCAGAAAGTACAGAAGAAATGACCATTCCTTTTGTAATAGGCGAAAATGTTAAAGTTGTTGATGGTCCTTTTAACGGATTCTCTGGAACTATTGAAAAATTAAATGAAGAAAAACGTAAGTTAGAAGTAATGGTAAAAATCTTTGGTAGAAAACAACCATTAGAACTAAGTTTTTTACAAGTAGAAAAAGAAAGTTAATAAAGTGTAATTAATCGTACAAATCTCATCACATATATAATGCTTCCAAGTGAGACGAGTACAAACTAAATAGTAAATAAAATGGCTAAAGAAATAAGTGGATTAATTAAATTACAAATTAAAGGAGGAGCTGCAAATCCATCTCCACCAGTAGGACCTGCTTTAGGTTCGAAAGGTGTAAACATCATGGAATTTTGTAAGCAATTTAATGGTAGAACACAAGATAAAGCTGGAAAAATATTACCAGTTGCTATTACTGTGTATGCTGATAAATCATTTGATTTTGTAATCAAAACTCCTCCAGCTGCAATTCAATTAATGGAAGCTGCTAAAATCAAAAAAGGTTCTGCTGAACCTAATAGAATAAAAGTAGCATCTGTTTCGTGGGATCAAATTAAAACTATTGCTGAAGACAAAATGTCGGATTTAAACTGTTTTAAAATTGATGCTGCAATGAAAATGGTAGCAGGAACAGCAAGAAGTATGGGAATAACCGTTAGAGGTGCATTTCCAGCTTAATTACTTAATTAAGGTAAATAATTGTTAAAAACAATGGCGAAGTTAACAAAAAACATGAAAGAGGCTTTATCAAAATTTGATACTTCAAAAGAGTACAGTTTGGGTGAAGCAGCAAAAATTGTTAAGGACGTTACATATACAAAATTCGACTCTTCTGTTGATATAGCTGTAAAGCTTGGAGTAGATCCAAGAAAAGCTAATCAAATGGTGAGAGGAACAGTTGCCCTTCCTAACGGAGTTGGTAAAGATGTTCGTGTATTAGTATTATGTACTCCTGACAAAGAAGCTGAAGCTAAAGAAGCTGGTGCAGATCATGTTGGTTTAGACGAATTTATTGAAAAAATAAAAGGCGGATGGACTGATATCGATGTAATTATTACAATGCCGAGTGTAATGGGTAAAGTTGGTGCTCTAGGAAAGGTTTTAGGACCAAGAGGATTAATGCCTAACCCAAAATCGGGTACTGTTACCATGGAAATTGGCAAAGCTGTTACAGAAGTAAAAGCAGGTAAGATTGATTTTAAAGTTGATAAGTATGGTATAGTTCATACAACAGTTGGTAGAGCTTCGTTTGAAGCCGACAAATTGGTTGAAAACGCTACCGAACTTATTCAAACCATCATGAAACTGAAACCTTCTGCAGCAAAAGGAACTTATGTTAAAAGTGTAACACTTTCTAGCACAATGAGTCCTGGAGTTAAAGTTGAACCTAAATCATTAACGGTTTAATAAGTTTAAAACTTAGTAAATAAGAACTATGACTAAAGAAGAAAAAAACCAGTTCGTTGACGATTTAACTGTAAAGTTAAATAACGCTAATATCTTTTATTTAGCCGATATCGCTGGTTTAGACGCAGAAAACTCTTCAAAGTTGAGAAGATCTTGCTTTAGTGGTAACATACAAATGGAAGTTGTAAAAAATTCCCTTCTAAAAAAAGCTTTAGAAAGAGCCGAAGGAAATTACGACGAATTATATGTTTCATTAAAAGGAAATACTTCAATTATGTTTGCAGAAACAGGTAATGGACCTGCTAAACTAATTAAAGAGTTTCGTAAAAAAAGCGAGAAACCTATCCTTAAAGGAGCATTTATTGATCAAGCAATTTTTATTGGTGATGCAAATTTAGACGCACTAGTTGCACTTAAATCTAAAGAAGAATTAATCGGTGATATTATTGCTTTATTACAATCTCCTGCTAAAAATGTTATTTCCGCATTACAATCAAGCGGTGGCAAAATTGCAGGTATTGTTAAAACCCTTTCAGAGCGACCTGAATAAAAACAAATTCGTACTAATCAATTAATTAATTTTTAAAAATTTTAAATCAAAAATAAGATGGCAAACTTAAAAGACCTTGCAGAACAATTAGTAAACTTAACAGTTAAAGATGTTAACGAATTAGCTGCAATCCTAAAAGATGAATATGGTATCGAACCTGCTGCTGCTGCTGTAGCTATTGCTGGTCCTGCTGCTGGTGGTGGAGACGCTGCTGGTGCTGAAGAAAAAACTACTTTTGACGTAATTCTTAAAAGTGGTGGACAAGCTAAATTAGGCGTTGTTAAATTAGTAAAAGAACTTACTGGTTTAGGCTTAAAAGAAGCTAAAGATTTAGTTGACGCTGCTCCAAAAGCATTAAAAGAAGGTGTTACTAAAGACGAAGCAACTGCTCTTAAAACTCAATTAGAAGAAGCTGGAGCTGAAGTTGAAATTAAATAATTTCAACAACCAATAACATAGGTTTAGGTCTTATCTTTTAACAGATAAGGTCTAAACCATTTTGTGCTTATATACTCCACGTGAATGGAAAACTGAGACTCGCCAAAAAAGCGTGTTGATTTACAAAGGGTTATAGTAAAAAAAGCCTTATTTAGTATTAAGGTTCAACTATTAATAGTAACTAAACTCATTCAAACCTAATGAATAAAACGTTAGTTAAAAACCAAAAGGAAGAAAGAATAAATTTTGGTTCTACAAAAAATCGATTAACATATCCTGATTTTTTAGATATACAACTTAAATCTTTTCAAAGTTATTTTCAATTAGACACTACTCCTGAAAACAGAGAACAAGAAGGACTATTTAGAGTGTTCAGTGAAAATTTCCCTATTACTGATGCTAGAAATCAATTCGTTTTAGAATTTCTAGACTACTTTGTTGATCCACCAAGATATTCTATCGAAGAATGTATTGAAAGAGGATTAACTTATAGTGTTCCATTAAAAGCAAAATTGAAATTGTATTGTACAGATCCTGAACATGAGGATTTTGAAACAATTGTTCAAGATGTGTATTTAGGAACCATTCCTTACATGACTCCAAAAGGAACATTTGTGATTAATGGTGCTGAGAGAGTTAT
>MENC01000208.1:2742-3554 GCA_001768155.1 Bacteroidetes bacterium GWA2_30_7 | reverse complement strand
AACGGAACAAAATTATATTCTGCAAGAGTAATTCCTTTTAGAGGTTCTTGGATAGAATTTGCTACCGATATAAACAACGTAATGTATGCTTATATCGACAGAAAGAAAAAATTACCTGTTACTACTTTATTTAGAGCTATCGGTTATGAGACTGATAAAGAAATCTTAGAATTATTTGATTTAGCTGACGAAGTTAAAGTTAGTAAAGCTGGTCTTAAAAAAACAATTGGTAGAAAATTAGCTGCCCGTGTATTAAAAACATGGATTGAAGATTTTGTGGATGAAGATACTGGTGAAGTAGTTTCTATCGAAAGAAATGAAGTAATTATTGACCGTGAAACTATTATCGATAAAGATCATATTGATGCAATAGTTGACTCTGGTTCAAAAACAATCATTTTACATAAAGAAGATGTTAACTCGGCAGATTATGCCATTATTTATAATACCTTACAAAAAGATCCTTCTAACACAGAAAAAGAAGCTGTTGAACACATTTATCGTCAATTGAGAAATGCAGAACCACCAGATGTTGAAACAGCTCGTGGTGTAATCGACAAATTGTTTTTCTCTGAAACCAGATACGATTTAGGTGAGGTTGGTCGATTTAGAATTAACAAAAAGTTAGGTTTAAATATCGACGAAAACGTAAGAACGCTTTCAAGAGAAGATATTATTTCTATCATTAAATACTTAATTGAGTTAATCAACTCTAAAACAATAGTTGATGATATTGACCACTTAAGTAATAGAAGAGTAAGAACAGTTGGAGAACAATTACATAATCAATTTGGCGTTGGTCTTTCAAGAAT
>MENC01000208.1:2483-2625 GCA_001768155.1 Bacteroidetes bacterium GWA2_30_7 | reverse complement strand
TTGAGGTGCGTGACGTTCACTACACTCACTACGGAAGACTTTGTCCGATTGAAACTCCAGAGGGACCAAACATTGGTTTGATTTCTTCACTTTGTGTTTATGCAAAAGTGAATAAATTAGGATTTATTGAAACTCCTTATCG
>MENC01000208.1:1333-2472 GCA_001768155.1 Bacteroidetes bacterium GWA2_30_7 | reverse complement strand
AGAAGAAGAGAAAAAAATTATTGCACAAGCAAATGCAGTAATTGATGATAAAGGAAATTTCTTGTCTGACAAAGTTAAATCAAGATTAGAAGGTGATTTTCCAGTAACAGAGCCAGAAAACATCCATTTAATGGACGTTGCTCCAAATCAAATTGCATCTATTGCTGCATCATTAATTCCTTTCTTAGAAAACGATGATGCTAACCGTGCTTTGATGGGATCGAACATGATGCGTCAAGCAGTTCCATTAATGAGAGCTGAAGCTCCAATTGTTGGTACTGGTTTAGAAGGTAGAGTTGCCGAAGATTCAAGGGTATTAGTGAATGCTGAAGCTGACGGAGTTGTTGATTATGTTGATGCAAGTGAAATTTCTATTCGTTACGATAAAACAGAAGAAGAAAAATTAGTTAGCTTCGATGGTGATGTTAAAACGTATCAATTAGCAACTTTTAGAAAAACAAATCAAAATACTTGTATTAACCTTACTCCTATTGTTAAAAAAGGACAACGAGTTAAAAAAGGCGAAGTACTTTGCGAAGGATATGCAACTCAAGATGGTGAATTAGCTTTAGGTAGAAACCTTAAAGTAGCGTTTATGCCTTGGAAAGGTTATAACTTTGAGGATGCGATTGTTATTTCTGAAAAAGTGGTTAAAGATGATATCTTTACTTCAATCCATATCGAAGAATTTTCATTAGAAGTTAGAGACACCAAACGTGGTTTAGAAGAATTAACTGCTGATATACCAAACGTAAGTGAAGAAGCTACTAAAGATTTAGATGAAAACGGAATCATTAGAATTGGTGCTGAAGTTAAAGAAGGTGATATTCTTATCGGAAAAATTACTCCAAAAGGAGAAACTGACCCAACACCTGAAGAAAAACTTTTAAGAGCCATTTTTGGTGATAAAGCTGGCGATGTTAAAGATGCTTCTTTAAAAATTAGACCTTCTGTAAAAGGAGTTGTAATTGATAAAAAACTTTTTGAAAAAGCTATCAAAGACAGAAAAACTAGAGCCGATGAAAAAAATATCATTGCTCAGTTAGATGCTGAATATAACAAAGAAATGTCGGAACTTAAAAAAGAATTAATCGACAAACTTTATACTATTGTAAACGGCAAAACTTGTCAAGGTGTAG
>MENC01000208.1:0-1316 GCA_001768155.1 Bacteroidetes bacterium GWA2_30_7 | reverse complement strand
GAAATTGTTCCAAAAGGAACAAAATTCACCATCAAAATTTTAGAAAAAATAAGCGATTATGGCTTTATAGATTCTAAAAACTGGACAACAAGCGATGAAATCAATGAATTAGTTAAAATTCTATTGAACAACTACAACATTAAAGCAAACGAAATTCTTGGTGTTTCAAAAAGAAAAAAATATGCTTTATCAGTTGGAGATGAATTACCAGCAGGAATTATCAAATTGGCTAAAGTTTATCTTGCTAAAAAGAGAAAACTAAAAGTTGGTGATAAAATGGCTGGTCGTCATGGTAACAAAGGTATTGTTGCAAACATTGTTAGAGAAGAAGATATGCCATACTTAGAAGATGGAACTCCAGTTGATATTGTTTTAAATCCACTTGGTGTACCTTCTAGGATGAACTTAGGACAGGTTTACGAAACTGTATTAGGTTGGGCTGGTCAAAAACTAGGACAAAAATTTGCAACTCCAATCTTTGATGGTGCATCGGTTGAAGAAATAAATCAATATTGTATCAAAGCTGGTATTCCACAATATGGTAAAACATACTTGTATGATGGTGGTACTGGTGAGAGATTTGACCAAACAGCTACTGTTGGTGTAATTTATATGTTAAAATTAGGTCACTTAATCGACGACAAAATGCACGCTCGTTCAATCGGACCATACTCATTAATTACACAACAACCGCTTGGTGGTAAAGCACAATTTGGTGGTCAACGTTTTGGTGAGATGGAGGTTTGGGCTCTTGAAGCATTTGGAGCTGCTAACATCTTACAAGAAATTCTGACAATTAAATCGGATGATGTAAAAGGAAGAGCAAAAGCTTACGAAGCAATTGTTAAAGGAGACCCAATGCCTGCACCAGGTATTCCGGAATCGTTTAACGTATTGTTACACGAATTAAGAGGTTTATCTCTTAACATAGCTTTTCATTAATAATAACATTCTAATACCTTAATAATATGGCTTTTAAGCACGATAATAATACCGACAGTAATTTCACAAAAATTACCATCAGTTTATCTTCTCCAGAATTAATTTTAGAGCGATCTAGTGGCGAAGTATTAAAACCTGAAACCATCAATTACAGAACATATAAACCAGAAAGAGACGGTTTGTTTTGCGAAAGAATTTTTGGACCTGTTAAAGATTGGGAATGTCACTGCGGTAAATACAAAAGAATCAGATACAAAGGAATTATCTGTGATAGATGTGGTGTTGAAGTAACTGAGAAAAAAGTACGTAGAGAAAGAATGGGACATATTAACCTTGTTGTTCCTGTTGCTCATATCTGGTACTTTAAATCATTA
>MENC01000207.1:7321-11500 GCA_001768155.1 Bacteroidetes bacterium GWA2_30_7 | reverse complement strand
TATGAACTTTGTTTATGATTGGAATGAGGCTAGAGAAAAATATACAAAAGAAAATAAATTTTCAATATTAAATCTCAACGTTTCATATTATTATATACAATCAACAGATTCTGATATATTGGTTTTACAAAATGGTAAAGAACTTTTATTGAATAATGCATCAAGTGGTTTACAATCTGTCGTTCCGCTACTTGTTTTGATTGATTACTTAACTCAAGGTTTGTTTGATGAAAAAATTACTGACTCGGTTGATGAAAATCAGGAAATTTCCGATGTTGTTGGAAAATATTTTCTTAAAATAATAAAAAATCGTCCAGTAATAATTAAACAGATGAATGATGAAAAATCAGCGTTATTAACATCAAATGAATCTGATAAAATATCTGGACTTATAAAACTTATTGAAAGTCGAAATAAATATCATTTTTCTCAATTTATCATCGAAGAACCTGAGCAAAATTTATTTCCAGAAGCACAAAGAGATTTAGTCTATTATTTACTAAATAGAATTAATGATAATGAAAGAGAACATAAACTTTTGATTACCACTCATAGTCCTTACATTTTATATGCACTCAACAACTGTATGATGGGATATTTGGTTAAAGAAGATATACCTAAAGAAGTTCAAAATGAATTATTAAGCAAACAATCGTGGATAAACCCTGAACTTGTATCTGTATGGGAAATAGAAAAAGATAAAGGAACAATAAAACTTATTCAAGACGAGAATACTAAAACTGTTAGCAAACATTATTTCAACAAAATTATGAATGAGGTAATGGATGAATATTATGAAATGTTAAGCTATCTCAAAATATGAAAACAAGATTAGTAAATGAATTACCTTTTCATAATCTAACAACACATTCTGCTCCACACTTATATATTGTAGATTATAAAAGTATAAATGATGGTTCAGTAATACTACATGAAGATAAACCTCTAAATATTAAGTATGTATATTTATCAAACCAAAATGAAGTAACAGTTTGTTTTGATGGGTTTACAAATAATGCTTTGCCATTAAGTGCTGGAAGCCAAAACCAACAATGTGAATGTGTAATTTTCCCTGACAGATGTTTTGAAACTGATTGGATTTTATTTGTTGAAACCAAATATGTGAATAATCGAAAAGCTGCTTTTAACGAAATTCGCGGTTATCCAAATAAAATGACTACACAAATTATTGAAACTGTTCAGTATTTTAGAAATAAAGGAATTATTGAAACGAATAAAAAAGTATGGGCAATCGTATCTTTTCCAATACTTATTGAAGAATTTAACAGTACAATTTTTAAAGGCGACTTATCTGAAACAGATATTCTTTTTAAGCATAGAATAGTAATTAGAGGGACTAATTCAGCAAGTATTATAAGCGAAAAACGAATTAAATTAAATTCTTTGTAAAGAATTTTTGATAACAAAACTTAAAAAACAACATGCAAAAAATAAAAGTAATAGGTTTCGATGCAGATGATACATTATGGGTTAATGAGCCTTATTTTCAGGATGTTGAAAAATCATTTTGCGAATTAATGGAAGATTTTCTTTCGTCAAGAGAAGTTTCAAAAGAATTATTTAAAACCGAAATTCAAAATATTGAGAAATACGGTTATGGAATTAAAGGATTCACGTTATCTATGATTGAAACAGCATTAAGAATCAGCAATAATAACGTATCTGCAAATATTATTGAAAAAATAATAAATCTTGGAAAATCATTATTCGATAAACCAATTGAATTACTTGATAATATTGAATTTATACTGCAAAAACTGAAAGATAAATATAAAATTATTGTTGCAACAAAAGGTGATTTATTAGACCAACAAAGAAAATTGAAACAATCGGGATTGTTACATTATTTCCATCATATTGAAATTATGACCGGAAAAGAAGAAAAAGATTATCTTGAATTAATTAAGCGATTAAAAATAAAACCAGAGGAATTTTTAATGATTGGAAATTCAATTATGTCCGACATTTTGCCAGTTATTTCCATTGGAGGACAGGCTATACATGTCCCTTATCACATAACTTGGCAGCACGAAATTTCAGATAGCTCAAGTCATCCAAATGAATTTAAAACATTATCTAAATTATCGGAAATTTTAAATATTTTGCCTTTACTAAACGCTTAAATATAATGATGTTGAAAGTGTAGTTACATGCTAAAATTAATTATCTTGCAAAAAGAACCATAACTTGTTTAAAAGTTGGTTTTAGTAATTTAGTTTTATAAGTTTTTGATTTATACCGATACGAAATAGAAAAACGAAAAATTCCTATCGGTATAACTCACTCTAAATAGCTTTACTTTCGTAAACCTATTAAGATTGTAATAGTTCGATATATTTTGAGATTGCTTCGTTCCTCGCAATGACGAATAGTCTGGCTGTCTGCATGTTACGTCATTGCGAACGCAGTGAAGCAATCTCCTTATTAATAGCACTTTATAAAAATATACCGAACTATTGAAGATTGAGTATAGGTAAAATATAGCTTAATCTTCAGTTTACAGGTATAAAATTAACTTTTCTTATCTTGCAGCACTAAATTTTATAATATGTTTAAGCTGGTTTTATTATTATCATTTTTATTATTTCTTTATTCGTGCGATAACCAAGATTATAAATCGTTACCACTTAGGTCGGAAAAGGGATTTTACAAAGCAGTAATAGAAATACCTGCCGGCACAAATCATAAAATCGAATACGATATAAAACAAAAAAAATTTCTTTGTAATCAAGCAAATGGAAAAGACAGAATTGTTGATTTTTTGCCTTATCCAGCAAACTATGGCTTTATTCCGTCAACACTTATGGACACTCTCAAGGGTGGAGATGGCGACCCTCTTGATGTTTTGGTAATTTCAGAATCACTACCTACAAAAACTGTTTTGGAAATAATTCCAATTGCAATAATTTATATGATAGATGACAATGAAGTTGATTATAAAATTCTTGCAGTTCCTTTAAAAGAAAATTTAAGAGTTATAAAAGCTTTAAGTTATGAAGAGCTTTTATTCAATTATCCAAAAATTCCTGAAATTATAAGCGACTGGTTAATAAATTACAAAGGAACAGGCAAGGTTACAATCGAAAGATGGGCAAGTGCAAACGAAGCAATTTTTATGATTAAAGAATGGGCTGTTTCTGAAAAAAAGTAAATATTAAAAATTATTAAAACTTTGTGTCTTAGCGTCTTAGTAGCAAAAACAGGGGAATGAATTGATTAAATGAAAGAAATCTTAAAATATCTCAAATCACACATTAAAGAAGATTTTCATGCTGGAATTTATCTTTACACAGCTATTTTTTTAACAATTACAATTGCAATAAACTATCATCTTGATTTTGAAGATAAAACCCTTGATTCCTTTTATGGTTCTTGGAAGGCGTATTTATATTATTTTATTTTTTACGCTTTTTCATACTATGCAATTGCAGTTCCCAAGCTTATAGTTCAGAAAAATACTCATATTTTAAAAAACAACTTATTTTGGTATAAAAGCCTGATATTTATTGCATTTATTGCAATTTCTGCATCGTTTTATCACTTCAATAAAATAACTACTTTTTTCGATAATAATTTTGAAGTCTATTACATTGTTAGAATCTTAAATAATTCAAAAAGGTTTATAGTAATATTAGTCCCATTTTTTGTTTTAAAATTTATATTCGACCGTTACGAACGTGGTTTATATGGACTTGGAAAATGGGATTTTAATATGAAACCATATTTTACAATGCTTTTGATAATGTTTCCAATTATTTCGTTTGCTTCATTCAACGATGGTTTTTTGCATACTTACCCAACATTTAAACCTTGGAATTTAGTTGAAGTTTTCGGCATGTCAAAACTGCAAATGACTGGTTTGTATGAATTTGTATATGGATTAGATTTTATTACAGTAGAGTTAATGTTTCGTGGTGGACTAGTTATTGGAATGGTTGCAATTATGGGCAAAGATGCGGTTTTGCCAATGGTTTCAACTTATGCATTTCTACATTTTGGAAAACCTTTAGGAGAAACCATCGGTTCTATTTTTGGTGGATATATACTTGGAATTATTGCATTATATTCCAAAAATATTTTAGGTGGTTGTATAATTCATATTGGAGTAGCTTATTTGATGGAGTTTACGGCTTTAGTGCAGCATTATTATATAAAGAA
>MENC01000207.1:6953-7279 GCA_001768155.1 Bacteroidetes bacterium GWA2_30_7 | reverse complement strand
CTATTTCCAGATACTGTTCTTATGATAAAAGAAAAAGAGCTAATTTTCAGCAAGATATGGAATCAGTATTTTGTTAACTTGACGCATATAGCCATCGGCACGAAATATTTTTTTTATCGGACAATAATGAAAAGTAATAATTAATTGCAAAAAAAAACTCCCTTGATATCAAAGGAGTTCTTAATATTAAGATTTTGATTTAATTATTTTGCAGCTTTATGTGCAATTTTTGTTGAATAAGAAGCAAAGTCGAAAGTAATTGCTTTGTGTTCTTTAGGAGTTTTTCCTGCATCATGACAATTTTTGCAAGTAGCTTCTGTAGGAAC
>MENC01000207.1:4719-6947 GCA_001768155.1 Bacteroidetes bacterium GWA2_30_7 | reverse complement strand
TCCTTTTGCTTTAGCTTGAGCAAGGTCTTTCATAATAGTTGGGCTTTTGTATGCACTACCGGCACCATGGCAAGCTTCGCAACTTACACCGTCTGCTTTAAAATCAGCAAGTGGAGCATGGCATTTTTCGCATTCGGCTTTACCTGCTACACCAGTAGCTGCATTTGCTTTAGAATGCTTAGATGCTTTCCACTTGTTAAATTGGTCTCCTTTTTCAGGTTTGTTATGGCACATTTTACATTTTTCAGCACCGATATATTTGTTATCTTGTGCAATCATGGCATTTCCCATAATAAATACCATACAAATAATTAAAGTTAAAGTTTTGGTTAACATAAGTTTATCCTTTCGTTTTTAAATTAATAATAATTGTGCATTTTCAAATTTTGTACCACTAATTTTATAATTTTTATTTTATAAAACATATAAAATTAAACAATTGTCAAAGATTATAATTTTTTTTGATAAAACTACAATTGAAATTATTTTAAAAACATGTTTTATAATATCTTTGACTGAATTTTGAACAAATTATATTTATAATGTTGTAATTCAAGTTTTTTAATTGAAAATTCATATAAATATCAGACATAGTGTGATTTTAAGAATGATTAAGCATTGTTTAATATTTTTTATTTTAACTTTTTCAGGTTTTACAAAAGCATCTCAGCAGAATATTTCTGAAGATTCTTTAACTTTTCCACATGTTGTATGGCTAAAGCAATTTCAAAATGAAATAAATAATTTGAAATTTTCAGAAAAACTATCAAATATAATTTTAGGAAAGAAAAATGATATTTCTCTTAGTAAGCCAATTTCTATAATTGCATTAAATATTGATTCACTGATAGTTTTAGACCAGGGAAATTCTCAAATATTTGAAATAAATAATAAAATTGTTCCACTTAAATCTGTAATTAAAAAAAACGTTTTAAAGTTTGAATCTTTGGTAGGAATTTGTTCAAATCAAGAAAATGATTACTATTTTACAGACTCTAAGCTGAATAAGGTTTTTGAATATAATTCTAAAAATAAATCTTTCAGAATAATAAATGATTCACTTATTTTGAATCAACCTACTGGAATTGCATATTCAAATGTCGATAATAATATTTGGGTTGTTGAAACTGCTTCGCACAGATTAACAATTTTAAAAGAAGATGGTACATTAATTAAGCATATTGGAAAGAGAGGAAATGGAGATTCTGAATTTAATTTCCCAACTAATTTATGTATTGCCGACGATGGAAATATTTATGTTGTTGATGCAATGAATTTTAGAATTCAAATTTTAGATAAGAATGGTGAATTTTTATCAACTTTTGGTTCGGTTGGCGATGCATCTGGTTATTTTGCTCGCCCTAAGGGAATTGCATTAGATACTTTCGGTAATATTTATATTTCTGATGCTTTATTTCATGTTGTTCAGGTATTCGATACAAAAGGAAATTTTTTATACAGATTTGGAGAACAAGGGCATAAAAACGCTCAATTTTGGATGCCATCAGGTTTATATATAGATAAAAATAATTATATTTACGTGGCAGATAGCTACAATTCGAGGATACAGATTTTTAAACTTGTAAATGGAGGATAAATGATTAAACATTCAATTACATTTATTGTTTTATTTTGCTTTATAAAATTAGCTTATTCACAGTCAATTGTGAATACTCCGCATAATTTATCAATTAGCGGTACCGGTAAAATTAAAGCTACAAGCGAAGACGAAATTTGTTTGTTTTGCCATACTCCTCATAATAGCCGCCCCGAAGCTCCATTATGGAATAGAAAAGACCCAGGTTCAAATTACACACTTTATAGTAGTTCAACTTTACAAGCACAACCCGGACAGCCTGATGGAACATCAATTTTATGTTTATCCTGCCACGATGGAACTGTTGCATTAGGAAATTTGTACAATCAAAAAAGCGATATAAGTTTTGGTGCAAATACTAAGTTGCCATCAGGAAGAAGTAATTTATCAACCGATTTAAGAGACGACCATCCAATCTCATTCATTTATACATCTTCAATAAGTACTTCTGATGGCGAATTAAAAGAACCATCAAGTATTTCAGCTCCTATTAAACTGGAAAATAGCAAAATGCAATGTACTTCTTGCCACGACCCTCATAATAATATTAATGAAGACTTTTTAGTTGCTTCAAATAAATATTCTAATTTATGTACAAGTTGTCATTCAAAAACTTATTGGGATAATAGTT
>MENC01000207.1:3395-4685 GCA_001768155.1 Bacteroidetes bacterium GWA2_30_7 | reverse complement strand
TCACGGTTCGCACAATTCTGGAAGCAAACAACGACTTTTAAATAGTTCAATTGAAGAAGATAATTGTTTTACTTGCCATAATTCTAATGTCGCTAAGAAAAATATTCAATCACAATTTTCAAAAATATATAAGCACAATGTAACTGCTTATTCTGGTACACACGACCCTTCTGAAAATTCTTTAGTAAACTCAAGACATGTTGAATGTGAAGATTGTCATAACTCTCATGCAACTAATTCTACAATTGCATTTGCTCCAAATGTTAAAGGATTTAATGCGGGAGTAAAAGGGATAAATCAAAATGGTGTTCCTGTAAATCCAGTTCAGTACGAATACGAAATTTGTTATCGTTGCCATGCAGATAGTCCCGATAAAGCTAGTTCAACAATATCAAGAGTTATTAATCAGGATAATGTTAGATTAGAATTTGCTTCAACTAATCCATCTCATCATGCAGTTGTTGGAGCTGGTGCAAATCCGAATGTTCCAAGTTTAATTTCTCCACTTACATCTTCAAGTGTGATATATTGTTCAGATTGTCATGCAAGTAATGGAGTTGATGCTCCTTCGGGTCCACATGGTTCTATTTATCCTCAAATTTTAAAAGAACAATATATTACTTCAGATAATACATCAGAATCGTACTCCAATTATGCTTTATGTTATAGTTGCCACGATAGAAATAGTATTATAAATAATGTCGGTGGAGATAATACATTTAAAGAACACAGAAAGCATATTGTTGATGAACGAACTCCTTGTAGCGTTTGCCACGACTCGCACGGTATTAGTAGTTTGCAAGGAAATAGTACAAATAATTCAAAATTAATTAATTTTAATACTTCAGCAGTGTCATCATATAATGGCGAACTTAAATTTGTTGATGGCGGTCAAGGAAATAGATATTGTTTGTTAAAATGCCATGGTGAAAATCATAATGTAGAAATGAGTTATTAAAAAGATTAAACTTAAAACATCCAAAAGCTAATAAAATTCGTCTTATATTAAAAGAGATTATTATGATAATAAGAAAAATTATTTTTATTTTAGTAATATTGTATATTTCAAGTTGTTATGTGTTTGCTCAGACAAGTCCGAGTGACATTGAACATTTATCAAGCATTACCGATAATTTATTATCTCCTGTAAGAATTGCACTTGATAATTCTGATAATATATTTGTAACAGATGCGTATAAAAATTGCATTAATAAATACGATAATTCTGGAAACTTTCTAAATGTAGTTTACTCAGGTGGTAAACCTATTTCAATTGCATTAAGTTCAAAT
>MENC01000207.1:0-3386 GCA_001768155.1 Bacteroidetes bacterium GWA2_30_7 | reverse complement strand
ATGGTATTTGGTACAGATAGTTACCTTTATATTGTTGATAGAGAGCAAAAAAGTGTTTTTGTAATCGATACTTTAGGAAACTTAATTAACACTATTGGTTCTGGAACTTTAATATTACCAACAGGTATAACTTTCGACAGCAAAAATAATAGAATTTTAGTTACCGAACATGGAGGAATTGGAACAGGATTTAACCTAAATGCTAAAATTTGGAAATTCGATTTATCAGGAAATCTTTTGGGTTCATTTGGTTCTTATGGAGTTGCAAATGGTAAATTTTATCGAATTCAAGGATTAGCAATTAATAAATGTGGTAATATATTTATACCAGACCCTTTTCAAGGAGACATTACTGTGTTTGATGAAAGTGAAGTATTTATTACTAAATTAGGAAGTTATGGAGAAACCTTAGGTCAGTTAAATCTTCCATTGGATATTGCAATAAATTCAAAAGAAAGAATTATTATGGTTTCTACTAACAATGGTTCGTTAGAAATTTTTAGTATTAAAAACCCTACTGCAAAAATATATAGTAATAATTCTTTTATTTGTAATGGCGGAACTTCAGAAATATCAGTTCAGTTAACCGGAGAAAACCCATGGTCAATAACATATACCCGAAATGGAATAGATTCAGTTACAATAGATAGTATAAGCCAAAGCCCATTCCTATTTAGTGTTTCAGACACAGGTTTATACGAAATTGTAAATTTAACAGGTGGCAGTTATACAGGTGCTTGTATGCTTGGTGCTGTTGATATTCAACAGGCTGCATCGCCCGTTTCTATATTTAATTATAGTAATATTGGGAATGAAGTAAGTTTTATAAATAATTCAACAAATGCTGATTCATATTTTTGGGATTTTGGCGATGGTTTCACAAGTAATGAGATATCTCCAACTCATATTTTTCAAACTGCCGGAGATTATATTGTAACTCTAACTGCTTCAAGCGAAATTTGTTCTGACAATGTTTTAAGTCAAACTGTAAGTCTTTCTGTTGTTGGAATTAGTAAAACCCAACAAGACGAAAATGTTAGTATTTATCCTAATCCTTCGAGCGGAATTGTTACTTTAGAAAATAATAATTTAACTTATGATTATGATGTTGAGATTTTTAATATAACCGGACAAAGTATTTTTTCTTCAAAGTTATCTGAAAAAAAATCATTAGTTCAAATTGATATGAGAAATTATTCAAAAGGAGTTTACTATATTAAAATAATTTCAAAAGAATCAATAATTACAAAAAAACTTATATTATCAGAATAGTCAATATTAAATAACCTATTTATGCAGATATTTAAATCAAAAACATTAAAAATTACTGGAGTATTAGTAATTTTCCTATCACTATTATTATTTTTTGTTAATGCAAATGAATATAAGTTTAAAGTGTTCAATTTTATTCAAGTTGACGATAATCAATCAGATGACACTATTAAAAGCACTAAAGTAGAAAAAATTGTAAATAATAATTCAATATTAAAATCTGAAGATAAAGTAGCCCCACATGGCGAATGTAATTCGTGCCACATGACTCATAATTCGGCAGGTGCACAATTAGGAATGGTAAACGGAAATGCAAATTTATGTATGAGTTGCCATAATCCTACAGGAGCAGCAAGCTCAATGCCTTTTACCAATGCAATGAAGGCAATTCCTGGAACAAGTGGTAATTCTCATGCATGGAATAAACTTTCGGTTAATGCAACTTATGAAACAAATCTTACAACAGATGCTGAAATGTTGCTTAGAGTTGTTAATGATACAATTATGTGTTCAACTTGTCATAATCAACACGACCAAACTTATCCACCTTTTTTAAGGATTTCTAATTCTGGAGATGCACTTTGCAAAAATTGTCATACCGCAAGAAACATACTAAGATTTAGCGATAATCCATCAAATAAAGGAAGTCATCCTGTTGGGCTTACTTATCCTGTAGCCGATTCAAGATTTAATGCAACACCTTCTGACCCAAATATATTGGTTGTTAATTCGAATGTTGAATGTACAAGTTGCCATGATGTACATAATGCAACAACATCAGATGGTTATTTACTTAGAGCTACAAATAACGATAATTTATGTACAAGTTGCCATACTTATGGTCAACATAATGGAATGGGATGTACCAAATGCCACGATAATCATAATACAGATAAAACAAATATTTATATGATTCAAAATACTATTGCAACTCCAAATAGTGGAAATAAATCAGTAGTTTTTACTGCTGAAACAGGTACAAATTCATTTGCCGATGGAGATGCTACATATAATGGAGTTTGTGAAGTTTGTCATACTACTACCACATATCATCGAAACTCTGCTGCTGGAGACCATGCTCATAATGTTGGTTTAAAATGTGTTACATGCCATCCCCATTCAGATAATTTTACACCAACAGCTTGTCATAACTGTCATGACACATCGCTACCAAATGAATATCCTGCAACTGGTGCTCATGCAACTCATGCAGGACCGCCATATAACTTTAAATGTAATACTTGTCATTTTAATTATGGAAATGGAGGTTCTTCAGAACCATCGCATCCAAGTGGCAGTGTAAATGTAGTTTTTGACCCTAATGGATTGGCAAAAAGAAATGGCTTGGATTCAAATACTCCAACTTGGAATAGTGGAACTAAAACCTGTACAGATGTTTATTGCCATAGCAATGGTGTTACAGCCGACAGAGGTTCTGATGGCTCATATACTTGGGGTACTCTTCCGTTTGGCACAGTTAGTTATGCAACTACACCGAGCTGGGCAACCGGTACAATAACCACTTGTACTCCTTGCCATCCAGGTACAGGAAATATGACAAGCCCCTATACTATGACATCACCTGGTTACAATACAGCTCGACCTGCCACCGGCACACATAGTTCGGCAAACCATACCGATAATGATAAAACATTTAGTGCTTATGGCTGGACAAATGTTCAGTGTTTTTGGTGTCATAATGCTGACGGTGCAAGTCCTAATGGAACAAATTTTCAGGGAACTTATGGCACTAGCTTTCATATAGATGGAATGACTAGGTTTAAGCCAATTTGGTATTCTTCCGGTGGTACATTTTCTAACGGACATGATTATGCAGGAAATGGTTCACAAGCACATTGTGGTGTTGGGAAAACTTGCTGGTAAATGTTTTTTTGTCAAAATTTATTATAAATAAATTAAGACATTAAAGAATATTTTTATATTTGAAACTAAATTAACTATTAAAATTAATAACATGAAGAAATTAAATTTTATTTTCACTGTGCTTTTTTTAGCAATGATGATACAATCGGGTATGAGTCAGAGTATTGTTGGAACTTCACACGATTTTTCCGATGGTGAAGCATGGAATACAACCGGTGAATTATGTGTAG
>MENC01000206.1:44913-46387 GCA_001768155.1 Bacteroidetes bacterium GWA2_30_7 | reverse complement strand
ATTTTTCTGCGAAAATTTCGTTTATCCATCGGTCTGTTTAGCAATACTTCGTAAAGCTTTTGAACCTGAGTTAGTGTAAATTTGGCTGGTAATAATTCAAGTCCTGTTCCTAAAAATTTAACATTGTAATAAAGTGAAGCTAAGGCTTTGGTTATAATTTCTTTATGGTCGAATGCAAGTTGAGGCAAGTCGTTTATAGAGCACCATTTAATTTTGTAATATTGAGTTTCTTTTTCTAGTGCAAGAGCATCTTGATTTACCAATGAGAAAAATCCTACAGAAATTATTCTGTCATCAGGTTGATATTGAAGGCTTTTTAAAAGGTCAACATCAATTTCATTTTTAGTTCGGTTTGTTTGTCCGAAGCAAAAAAACTGTTTAACTTCAATATCTTTTAATCCAATTAAATCGAGGATTATTCTTTGTGCCGATTCGTCAAGACTTTCGATATTTCTAATCTGGTCGAATGGTAGGTAGTTGTAGGTTATTTCAGGCTTTTTCTTTGGCTTTAGTGTTTTTTCGACCAAAAGGACTTTTAGTTCGTTAAAATCAAATCCAAACAAAACACATTCTGCCGAAACATTAGTGTTTAATTCTGAAAAAATACTCATTTGTAGCGACATATCAAAAATTTTAATGTGTAAAATTTACACTTACAAAGTTTGTAAAAATATTGAATAAATAAAATTAAGTGAAGGATTTTTTTATATTTTTAAACTTTTATTAATGCTCGGTTTAGCGTTATTGTTAACTAAACACTTATCTTATAATTAATTATTTTAATAAATTTAAATGAAAGCAAAACCTCGTTTATCGTTCTGGCAAATTTGGAATATGAGTTTTGGGTTTTTAGGAATCCAGTTTGGGTTTGCTCTGCAAAATGCAAATGTTAGCCGAATTTTTGAAACACTTGGAGCCAGTATCGACAGTATTCCAATGTTATGGATTGCTGCACCGGTTACAGGTTTATTAATTCAGCCTATTATTGGACACATGAGCGATAAAACATGGGGAAGGTTAGGGCGACGACGACCATATTTTTTAGTTGGTGCAATTCTGGCTTCTTTAGCATTAATTGTTATGCCTAATTCTCAGGCACTTTGGATTGCTGCCGGAATGTTGTGGGTTATGGATGCATCAATAAATGTTTCGATGGAGCCTTTCAGAGCTTATGTTGGTGATATGTTGCCTTCCGAACAGCGAACAAGCGGATTTGCAATGCAGAGCTTTTTTATTGGCACTGGTGCAATTATAGCTTCGGCTTTGCCATACATGCTTACAAACTGGCTTGGTGTAGCAAATACAGCACCAGAAGGAGAGATTCCACCATCAGTTAAAATTTCGTTTTATTTTGGTGCAGCAGCCTTTTTCTTTGCCGTTTTATGGACAGTTATAAGGTCAAAAGAATACTCGCCCGAACAAATGCGTGAGTTTTCTGACGACAAAACTGAACCCGAAAATAATGGCTTTATGG
>MENC01000206.1:43246-44889 GCA_001768155.1 Bacteroidetes bacterium GWA2_30_7 | reverse complement strand
ATATATATGGTACTACTGATGCTACTTCAGAATTATTTAACGAAGGAGCCGATTGGGTTGGGGTTTGTTTTGCTGCTTATAATGGTTTTGCTGCAATTGTAGCGTTTTTGTTACCGGTTCTTGCAAAATATACTAATCGAAAAACTACACACATGATTTCACTAACTATTGGAGGAATTAGTCTGGCTTCAATTTATTTAATTTCAAATCCAATGTTATTAATATTGCCATTTGTTGGAATTGGCTTGGCATGGGCAAGTATATTATCAATGCCTTATGCAATTCTTACAGGTTCGCTCCCCTCAAATAAAATGGGAATTTATATGGGAATATTTAATTTTTTTATTGTAATTCCTCAAATTTTAGCAGCCGGAATTTTAGGATTTTTTACTAAAAATTTATTTAATGGTGAAGCTATTTATGCTCTGGTTTTAGGCGGGGCTTCAATGATACTTGCAGGCATTTTGACACTAATTGTAAAAGACGAAAAATAATTTATAACATGAATTTTGAACGCAGCAGCGGTGTTTTATTACATCCAACTTCTCTTCCGGGAAAAAATGGTATTGGTACTTTTGGAAAAGAAGCTTATAAATTTGTTGATATTTTAAAAAGTGCAGAACAACAACTTTGGCAGATTTTGCCTTTAGGTCCGACTGGTTTTGGCGATTCTCCTTATCAGTGTTTTTCTGCTTTTGCAGGAAATGTTTTATTAATAGATTTGAATTATTTTGTAGATTTAGGGTATTTATCAAAAAATGAAATTTCAGATTTTATTACTTCTGACTATAATTACATTGATTACGACAAAGTTAAAGCAAATAAATATCCTTTTTTAGAAATTGCTTTTCAAAAATTTTCAGAACTTGCAACACTTGAAGAAGAGGCTGAGTTTCATGCTTTTTGTATAGAAAATTCAGATTGGATTGAAGATTATGCATTATTTATGTCGTTGAAAGAGGAATTTTTACAAAAGCCTTGGTACGAATGGGATAACGACATAAAATTAAGAAAATCAAAAGCTTTAAAATCTTATTCTGAAAAATTAGAAGAAAGAATAGAATTTCATAAATTTTTGCAATTTGTATTCTTCAAACAATGGAATAAATTAAAAGAATATTCTAATTCACAAGGAGTTAAAATAATTGGAGATATTCCACTTTACGTTTCGTATGATAGTTCTGATGCCTGGGCTAATAACGAACTTTTTTTATTAGATAATGAATTAAAACCAACACAAGTTGCCGGTGTTCCGCCAGATTATTTCAGCAAAACTGGTCAAATGTGGGGCAATCCTATTTATAATTGGAAAAAAATGGAGAGGAATGGCTTCAAATGGTGGATAAAACGCATCACACATAATATTAAAATGTACGACATAATTAGAATTGACCATTTTCGTGGACTTTCTGCTTATTGGTCAATTCCTTATGGCGAAGAAACTGCAATAAATGGAAAATGGATTGATGCTCCGGGTGCAAAATTATTTGAAACTGTTAAAAATGTTTTGGGAGAAGTTCCTATTATTGCTGAAGATTTAGGAGTAATGACTCCAGATGTAGCAGAGTTAAGAGATACTAACAATTTTCCGGGAATGAAAATTCTACAATTTGCATTTGATACTTGTGAAAAAAATAATTATT
>MENC01000206.1:41087-43227 GCA_001768155.1 Bacteroidetes bacterium GWA2_30_7 | reverse complement strand
CAGGATATTCCGGAGACGAAATAAACTGGAATTTTATAAGGTTAGCATTTTCGTCAGTTGCAGATATAGCAATTATTCCAATACAAGATATTCTAGGACTTGATTCGAATTCGCGAATAAATTTGCCGGGAACTTCATCTGGAAATTGGAAATGGAAATTAGAAAATTATGATAAATTAATAACAAATATTGATAAATTAAAATTCCTAACAAAACTCTATGGGCGATGTATCCCTATAGAAAAATGAATAAAATAATTATTAACTAAATTTTTAAAATTATGGCAACAGTAAATGTTTACCTTACCTTTAATGGCAAATGCGAAGAAGCGTTTAATTTCTATAAATCAGTATTTGGTGGAGAATTTTCTTATGTAGGAAGGTTTAAAGACATGCCTCCACAAGAAGGTATGCCACCGCTACAAGATAATATGAAAGAGCAAATTATGCACATTTCGCTTCCAATTAGCAAAGAAACAATAATAATGGGTAGCGATGCAGGTGGAGAGTGGGCACCAAAAATCGTATCTGGCAACAATTTTTCAATTTCTATTACTGCTCAATCAAAAGAAGAAGCCGATAAATTATATAATGGACTTTCTTCTAACGGAATTATAACTATGCCGATAAATAAAACTTTCTGGGGCGATTATTTTGGAATGTTTACTGATAAATTTGGGATTAATTGGATGGTAAGTTTTAATGAAAATAATCATTAATATTGAATAGTTTTGTAACTAGTGTTTGTAAGAAAACTCCAAAAAACAAAAAACAAATGTCAAATAAATTTCAATTCTAAAAATTTCAATTTTCAAAACAGTTTGAATATTAGGTGATTGCGGCGCATTGAGTTTGCCGAAATGTAATTTGAGTTTTATTTGATTTTTGAATATTGAAATTTGTTATTTCTAAAAATATACTGTTTTCTTAATGGTAATAACTAATATTAAAAATGAAATTAATAATTGCAATTGGTGCAGGTAGCTTTATCGGTGGAGTTCTTCGTTACTTGATTTCGCAATTTATACAAGCAAAGTTTTTTTCAACTTTTCCTATCGGAACTTTGTCGGTAAACATTATAGGTTGTTTTGTAATAGGACTTATTTATGGTATTAGCGACAGAGGTAACATGACTCAAGATTGGCGACTGTTTCTTGCAACAGGATTAATGGGTGGATTCACAACTTTTTCTGCTTTTTCAATTGAAACAGTAAATATGCTACGAGATGGTCAACTTTGGTATGTAACAACCTACATTTGTTCAAGTATTGTTCTTGGACTGTTAGCAACATTTATAGGTATTTCAATAATTAAGATTTTATAAATAATGGAAAATAATCCTAAAGCTAAACTTCTTCGTATTTTTATTGGCGAGTCCGACAAACATGGACAACAGCCTTTGTATGAAACAATTGTGTTTGAAGCAAAAAAGCAAGGTCTTTCGGGAGCAACAGTAACTCGTGGAATAATGGGATTTGGTCCAAACTCAAAAGTTCATACAACAAAGTTGTTTGAAATTTCTTCAGACCTTCCTTTAATAATTGAAATTGTGGACATTGAGGACAAAGTCAGAAAATTTATTAAAACCGTAGAACATTTATTCGAAGAAACAAAATCGGGTGGATTAATTACTATTGAGAAAGCAGAAGTAATCAGATACAAAGCTGGAAAATGAAATTGAAAAAATAATAACAAAAATGACCTTTCCTTTTTCAAGTGTTTTTGTTTGAAATAAACTAGTCTTTTTACTTTGTTCAGGCAGAGCCTAATTTGATATAATTAATTGAAACAGAGCTTTAACAAAACTATTGGAAGGGATAACTATTTTTTACTTTTTAACTGAATTTATAGCACTTAAAGCTCTATTCTTATTATCAATAGCTTCTGTATAATTTGGTTGAAGAAAAATTGCATGTTCAAAATCTTTTAAGGCTTCATCCATTTTTCCAAGCAAAGCATTTGTAATTCCTCTATTATTATAAATTGATGGAATATTTGGATTGACAGCAATTGCTCTATCGAAAATAATTAATGCTTCGTTAAGTTTGCCTGTATTTGCTAACGCACCACCCCAACTTACATAAAAATTCACCAAATATCGTGGCTCGGGCTTTAGAACATTAGCAATTTCAAAGTCAGTA
>MENC01000206.1:21392-41063 GCA_001768155.1 Bacteroidetes bacterium GWA2_30_7 | reverse complement strand
ATTGTATGCACAACCTCTTAAAACTAAGGCAGATGGGATTTTAGGATTGACTTTTAAAACATTGTCCCACAATACAAAATCGTTTTTCCAAAGTTTAGTTTGAGAATGTGTATTTATTCCTAAAAACAGCAAATAAATTACAAAAAAAGTAACTGAGAATGAACGATATTTTTTTAAATTAAATAACTTGATAATGTAATGAGCTGCAATTAGATTTAATCCAATAGAAGCAATATAGGTATATCTGTCAGCCATTATACAATTTCCAACAGGGATTAATTGCAACAACAATATAACATTAGAAATGAAGAACGAAATGCCAAAAAATACAAGCTTGTTTTTTCGGTAAGTGATAATTAATAAGTAAATTGTAATAGGAATTACAAGTAAGTAAATCCAGAATTTTAAAGGAATTGTTCCATCCTGCATTTCAGGATATGGATAAAAAGCCGTAAGTTCATAAGGAATAATTATTTTTATAAAATAACTCCCATAAGCATAACTAGCTAATATTATTCTGTCGAAAAAATTCATTACAGAATAATCAGATAAATTATTTCCTGTTTTTTGTGCCAGAATTGCTAAAATACCAAAGGTAATTGCAATAATTAAAAATGGTATTTTTTGAATAATTTTATAAAATAGTTTTCCTTTTTCAAAAAAATCAATAAGCAATATTACCGCAAATAGTGTTACAGCCTGACCTTTAGACAAAACTGAAAAAACAAATAATGTCAACGAAAGAATATAAAATTTGAGGTTCTCAGTTCTTAAAAATTTTAAATAAACTATAAGCGAAATCAAAAAAAAGAAAGTATAAAGCACATCTTTAAGCTCGGAAATCCATGCAACAGATTCAACATGAATAGGATGAATTGCAAATAGGAGTGAGGCTATTAATGCAAAATTTACATTTTTCAATAAAAGTTTTAAGAAGTAAAATACAAGTAATGAATTAAAAATATGAAGCAAAATATTAATAAAATGGTATAAAAAAGGCGATTGTTCACTAAAATGATAAAGGACAGTAAATGCGGTTAGCGAAAATGGAATATAATTTCCGGTATTATCAAAACCTGTAAAATACGACGGGATATTTGACAAGTCTTTTACTTGCTGATTATCTGTTATGTAAAGGTTATCGTCCCAGCTTAATATGTCGTTTTGAAAAGCAGGAAAATAAAATATTAAAATTACGCTACAAATTATTAATGGAAATAAAAACTCTTTTTTAATGAATTTCATGTTGTTTATATTTTTTTTCTTGCCACTAAGACACGAAGGCACAAAATTAACACTTTAACAATGTAACCATGTTACAATCACTTTTTATCATAATTATCTTAACAAATCTGCGTCTAAATCTTTTTTATCATTCAACTTTTAATAACTCCACTTCAAAAATAACCGAAGTAAACGGTGGAATAATTCCTGTTGAAGAACCTTGCTCTCCAAACGCATGTGTTGATGGAATTACAAATATTGCTTTTTCGCCTTCGGACATCATACTTATTGCATCTTCAAGTCCTTCAATTACTTGCCATTGCTCACCAAATTTAAATTCAAATGGCTGATTGCGTTTATAAGTTGAGTCGAAATAATCGCCATTTAAAAATCGCCCTTCGTAATTTACTGTTACTGTGTTACCTTTGTTTACTTTTTTACCATTTCCTTCGACAGTTTTTAAATAATAAATTCCTGTTTTAATTGGTTCAATACTAATTTGTTTTTCATTGATATATTGCTTGAGCAATTTACTTTCATATTCTCCAAAATCATCAATCCAGCTAAGAAATTCGTCTTTTTGCTTTTTAAAATCGTCATTAGTCATAATGTCAATCATATAGACTACTATTTTCATATCGTCTTTTGCCGTCAGAAATGATGGGACTTTGGATTTTAATGTTTTTTCAAAAAAATTGCCTGAGTTTAATATAAAAGTTGCACAATCTCCTTTTGAAAGTAATGGAAAACACTCGTCAATTGAGCCTCTGTAATCGGGTTTTGTAAGTAAAAACGTACGTCTTCCTGCAAAAAAAACAGAGTCGTTAATGGTTTTGTATAGTAAATCAACTGTAATGTAGTCGCCCACAGTTGGTTTCACTTCCTCTTCTCCAATTGAATGAACTTTATAGTAAATGCCTGTCCATGTTCGTGTATAGCCTGAATATTTTTCAGTTCTATTGCATGAAAATAACGCAAATACCAAAATAAATAAAATGTTATATTTTTTTTTCAACAATTTCGATGTTATAAATTATTATTGCTCTGGCAGGTATTTTTTTTCCATCGCCTAAAATTCCAAAAGCTAAATGAGGTGGTAAAATAAATTTTGCTTTATCGCCAATTCGCATCATTTGTATTCCCATATCTAAACCATTTTCAACTTCGCCCCGTCCGATTGTAAATGTTTTTAAACCAGTAGAATCTGAGTCATAGCAAACTGTTCCATTAATTAAAGAAAGTTTGTATTTTAATGAAACAGTCATTCCGGATTTTGCACTATCGCCATTTCCTACATGAGAAATTTCATAATATAAACCACTTCCAGTTATATTTATATTCCAGTTATGTCTTTTTGCATAACTTTTTATAATTTCGTCATCCTTTCCGACAAGATATTTATTTACACGAATTAGTGGTTCGTTATATTCTGATTTATTAATTTTCACAGGTTCATTGTTACAGGCAGAAAATAAAACACTTACAAATAATAATATGAGATTAATTTTTTTCATTCAATTATCTTCTAACTTCTGTCTTCTAACTTCAAGCTCCTGTCTTCTAACTTCTAATCAATTATATTCTTAATAATCCTAAGTTTATGAGTATAAATCTGTCTCTCTTCATTAAAAATACCCTGATGGTCAATTTTATCAATACGAACTTTTCCAGAGGAATGTATAATATGGTTTTTATCAAGAATCAAACCTACATGAGTAATTAATCCATCGGCATTGTCGAAAAATGCTAAATCGGCTGGTTTTGCATCGTCAATAAATTCAATAATTTTACCGTGTGTAACTTGCTGACTGGCATCTCGCAAAATATTTATTCCGAAAACTTTATATGAAATTTGAGATAAACCCGAACAATCTATTCCAAAAGGATTTCTTCCACCCCATAAATATGAGCAATTAATATATTTAGTAGCAAAATCAATAATGCCTTTTCGCAAATCAGATTTATCAGTTTTAAAGAATTCTGAAAGTAATTTATATTTTTCTTCTCCAAGATTAAACGATTTTGTTTTTGCATCGAAATTAGGAAGAGAACTTCCTCCTCCTATTAAAAATTCAATATTATTAGTTAAGTTTTGAACTTTATTAATTTGTTGATTTGTAATAAAACACGATGAATTATTAATGCTTTCAAATTCACTTTCAGTTAGTGCTTGAATAATTTTTCGGTCAATCCAACCTTCATATCCATCGAAAGCGAGTTTGATTTTAGCCCATCGTTCAGTGAGTTCTAATATTTTGAAATGTTCGCCAAAAAGAAGTTCTGTTCTCATTTCGCTTGACTCGGCAGGTTCTTTTCTTATTGGTATTGAGCTGATATTGCAAATTCCGTATTTCATATATAGGAGTGTTAGAGGTTTGAAATTGAAATGTTTATTAGTTTATAAGTTGAAGAGTTTAAAAGATTATTTATGATATATTGTTCATTTAATATTTTTTTATCATGATTTGAAACTATTTTAATATCACTTATTGTGTTAAGGGTATTTTATACATATTTTACAAGTTCTTCAACTAAATTAAACACTGTTGTTGAAGATTCCTCAATTGCAGGATTGTTGTGGTCAAATAAGTTATAATTTCTTTTTGCTCTTTCAATTGCTAAAAATTTTCTTTCTTTTTTTGTTTTTTCATCAATTCCATCTAATAATTCAAATATCTCTTCTGTAATGATTTTACTGTCATTTCCATGATAAGTTATTTCATAAGGCTTAAGTAGTTCATTTATTTTATTATTATAATATTTTCTGTCCATACTCCCTCCTTGGTGATCATCAAAATGAAGAATAATCCAATATTCAAATGCTTGATTTGAATAAGCTACGCCAAAATTATTTTTGTTTGCAAGTTTTATCGCATCATTAAAGTTTTGAGCTTGTTTTGGATTATCTGGTTTTGGGTCGGCATCAAACACACACCAAATTTTATCATAGGATTTTGCTTTTGATAATTGTATAGCTCTTTTAACTAAAGAAAGTGTATTTTTTCCTTCTCCAAATGTTTCAATTTCTATAAAAGGTAAACGAAACTGATTAAAATAAGAAGGTTCGGTATTTTTTCCTTCACAATAAATTAAAATTGAAGGTTTTTTATTTATACTTGGCTCGTTTCTTTCGAGCAATGGTTCTTTGCGTCTATTTAATTTTAGCGATTCCTTGTGTTTTAGTCTTGCAGCAATTTGCTCTTCATTTTTATTCTTCATTTTCATCTTGAGGCAATTGATTATTATGAATAAAATTGTCAAAGAATCCTAAAAAAGGAACTGCACCATATTTTCCTCTAACATAATTATCTTCAAAAGCTTCTTTTTTTCGTACTTCATCAGATTTAAAGTCTGCTAAAGAATAAAGACGTGCCTCTCCATATTTATCTTTTTCGGTGAACCATATTTGGTCTTTACGGAATAAACCCGAACTCAATAAATTAGTATCATGTGAATTAAAAACAAGTTGAGCGTTTTTTGGATTAAGCTTTTTTGAATTAAATAACGAAACAATTTTTTCTACAAGATTTGGATGGATTTTACTATCTAATTCATCAACAACCAAAGCTGACCCATTTTCAATCGCATCAATAATAGGTCCTAGCAAATAAAAATATTTTTTTGTTCCTTCTGATTCATCTAATGCTAACGAAAAATTTATAAAACCAACTTTTGTTTTATATTTAAACTGATTTCGTTTAGTAAAAATTACTGAATATGGACTATCTTTGAATATCCCCGAATTAACATCGTGGATATTTAAATCAACAATTCCAAAATCTGCTTTTTTCAGAAAGTCTAATATTATGCTCTTTCCGTTTTCTGATTTTATTTTATTTATAGAATTTTCACGAAATTCATTTTCTTTAAGTCCTGAAATTACATTCAATTCACTAAACCAATTAATAACATTAATAGCAGTTGAGTCATTAAATTGTGCTGCTAATGAAAGAAGTAATGCGTTATCTCTTATCAATCCTTCTTTAACACCAATTGCTCCCTTTTGAAAATCTCTTGGATGAATTTCAAATTTTTGAAAGTCTCTATAAAATAATTCTACTTCTTTAGTTTTAGGTTTATGAAATAACCATTCAGAAACAATACAATTTCTATCAACCTCAAAACCATAACGATACATTATCTTATTAAAAATAAATATAACCTCAAATTCGCTTGGCTCATTTTCGCTTTCGGGATTTAGTTTGAAAGGTTCAACTTGAATTAAATCTCCTTTTTGGCTATCTTTAGACGAATTAATTGCAAAATGCTTCATAAACATAAGTGCCTCAATAAACTTACTTTTTCCGCTGGCATTTGCACCATAAATCACAGCACTTTTAAGAATTCTAAGATTAAAATTATTTGTATTCGAAACATTTTCAACCTCTCTAGTATCTTTGTCGTTGTTTGATGCAATAAGGCTCAATGTTGCCTTTTCTTTAAACGTTCTGAAGTTTCGAACAGAAAATTGAATTAGCATAATATCTTTGTTTTTTGCAGATTATTTGCAAATATAAGTCTTATTTTTGAAAAAAATTGTATTTCAAACTATTTTTATTGATTGTAATCTGTCTTCTGTTCATTTAAGTTCTTTTTCAAATTTTCAGCAAATTCCTTAAATTTACTTAAAACTTCTTTTTCATCAATAGTTATAATTTTATTTTCTTTCATAATTATTTTTCCATTAATAATTACGGTTTCTACATCGCTTCCATCCACACTGTAAACTATCTGTGAATAAATGTTATAAAGAGGAATCAAATGTGGTTTATTTAAATCAATTATTATCAAATCGGCTAGTTTTCCAACTTCCAACGAACCAATTTTTTTATCTAACCCTAAAGCTTTTGCACCACCAATTGTCGCAATATCAACAACTTCAGTAGCATTCATAACAGTTGGTTCGTTGTGAGTATATTTATGAATTATAGCAGCAGTATTCATTTCTTCAAACATATTCAAATCATTATTGCTAACTACACCATCAGTTCCAAGACCTACCTGAGCATGAGCCTTTAGTAATTCGGGAATTGGAGCCACTCCACTCGAAATTTTCAAATTACATTGTGGATTGTGTGCCACACCAACACCTTTATTTGCAATTGTTTGAATATCAGAATCAGATAAATGAACGCAATGTGCACCAATAACATTTTCACTTAAAACTTTCAACGAGTCAAGGTAGCCAACTGGAGTTAAGTTATAAGTTTTTTGAATTGTGTCAACTTCCCATTTTGTTTCAGAAAGATGAATGTTGTATGGTACGTTATATTTATCGGCTAATTTTTTTGATTCCTGCAAAAGCCAAGGCGAGCAAGTATATGGTGAATGTGCAGCGATGCCAATAGTTATTAAAGAGTCATTTAAATATTTATTAATCAGGTTTTCAGAATATTTTAATCCGTCTTGAGGAGTTTTGCTGTTTGGAACTGGAAAATCAATCAAACTTTCGGTAAGTACCGCTCTCATTCCTATTGACTTACAAACCTGTGCTACTTCATCTTCATAAAAATACATATCATTAAAAGTAGTAGTACCGGAGTGAATCATTTCAAGAACGGCTAGTTGTGTACCAAGCGTAACATTTTCGGCATTTACATATTTAGCTTCTAACGGAAAAATATGTTTATAAAGCCATTCAAGTAATGGCAAATCATCTGCAACTCCTCGTAAAATAGTCATAGCAGCATGAGTATGAGTATTAATCAAACCAGGCATAACTAATTTATCTGTTGCATCAATAATTTCTTTGGCAGAATATTTTTCAGTTAAATCATTATTTCCGATTTCAACAATTTTTGAATTTAAAATTACGATTACACCATTTTCAATTATTCTTTTTGTACTATCCTGAGTTAAAATAAGTGCATTTTTTATAATAATATCGGCATGTGTCTTATTATCAGAAGCTTTGTTTGTGCATGAAAATAAAGAAATTATAAGAAAAAAAATCAGTATTAAATTTATTATTGCTTTTGAATTCATTTGAATTTATCGTTAATGTTGTTGATTTGAAATATTTTTTTTTGCAAAATTAAGATTATCTTTGGAATACTTAAATTTTAACTTTTTAAATAGATAGGAAATGATTGAAAAATTTAAAAAAACAGCAAATTTTTTAATAGAAAAAGTGAAGTTTCAGCCTGAGGTTGGAATTATATTAGGCAGTGGATTAGGCGGTTTTGCTAACAAAATTGAAAATAGTATAAGTTTCGATTATAAAAGTATTCCAGATTTTCCGGTATCAACTGTTGAAGGACATTCGGGCAAATTAGTTTTTGGAAATATTGGAAATAAAAAAGTTGTAGCAATGCAAGGTCGATTTCATTTTTATGAAGGTTATCCTATGCAAACTGTAACTTATCCAGTGAGAGTTATGAAATTTTTAGGTATTAAATATTTATTTGTGTCGAATGCTGCAGGTGGGTTAAATCCAACATTTAAAACTGGTGATTTAATGCTCATTAACGACCACATTAATTTCTTTCCTCAAAATCCATTATTAGGTAAAAATTTTGATGAGTTAGGTCCACGTTTTCCTGATATGAGTAAAACTTATGCACCTGAATTAATTATTAAAGCTAAAGAAATTGCAAAAAAACATAATATTAAATTACAAGAAGGAATTTATATAGGTAGTTCTGGACCAACTCTCGAAACTCCTGCCGAATATCGTTTTTTCAAAAGTATAGGTGCCGATGTTACCGGTATGTCAACAGTTCCAGAAGTTATAGTTGCACATCACATGGGAATTAAGATTTTTGGAATTTCGGTTGTTACAAATACTGCAACACCCTCAACTCCAGATGGAGAAACTACTCACGAAGAAGTACAAAACGTAGCAGGCACTGTTGAACCTCAAATGACGTTGATATTTAATGAATTAATAAAAAGTTTATAAAAAATATTAAAAACTTAAAGTGCTTATATTTAGATAATTGAAGCAGTATTTATAAATTTTTAAACTTTTTCGTTAATATTTTAACAAGCTATTGATTTCGAAAACAGATTTCCTAACTGAACATATTTTATTATAGCTTCAGAAAATGATAATTTATTCAGAAAAAAATTGGTAATAACAGAATAAATATATTAAATTCTTGACTTATTTATACAGTCAATCAATAAATTAGCTACAACTTTTCCGCTATTATCTTTTCGAGTTTCATTTATTATTCTGATATCAGAATATTTTTGTTCGGTCATTGCTTCAACAATTGCTTTTTTAATAATGTCAACATAAACATTAGTTAAATCAGGTGGATTTAAATCAATTAATTTTGCAATTTTAATTGCCATTTTTCCTGCATAATCAGTTTTCATTTATCTGTTTTGAAATTAATAATGGGTTTTTAATTTGTTCTTTTAAAAGTGCAATTTTAAGGACATCTAAAGTATTTTCAACGAAATGAAATGTTAATCCTTTAATATAAATTTCGTTAATTTGGTCAATGTCCTTTTTATTATCTGCCGATAAAATTATTTCAGTAATATTTGCACGTTTTGCAGCTAAAATTTTTTCTTTAATTCCTCCAACCGGAAGTACTTTTCCTCTTAAAGTAATTTCGCCTGTCATAGCAAGTCCTTTTTTTACTTTGCGTTGAGTAAACGCTGATGCTAAGGATGTTATCATTGTAATTCCGGCAGAAGGTCCATCTTTTGGAATAGCTCCTTCGGGAACATGAACATGTACATTCCAGTTTTCAAAATCATCAGGTTTTAGCTCAAGATGTTTCGAATTTGCTTTTAAATATTCGAGAGCAATTACGGCAGATTCTTTCATCACTTCACCAAGATTTCCGGTTAGAGTTAGCTTACCTTTTCCTTGACTAAGGCTGGTTTCGATATATAAAATTTCGCCACCATGAGCAGTCCAAGCCAGTCCGGTAACAACACCTGCGTATTCGTTTCCCTGATAAAAATCTTTATTATATTCTGAAACTCCTAGATATGTTTTTAAATCCTTAATTGAAATACAATTATTATATTCTTCTTTTAAAGCAATTCTTTTTGCAATTTGTCTGATTACTTTTGCAATTTTTTTATCTAATTCTCTAACTCCCGATTCTCTTGTATAATTTTCTACAATATGTTCAAGTATTTCGTTTGAAAATTTTACTTGTGTTCTTTTTACACCATGAAGGTCTAGTTGCTTAGGTATTAAATGTCTTTTTGCAATTTCAATTTTTTCTTCAACTATATATCCAGATACGTTTATCATTTCCATTCTATCTCTTAAAGCGGGGTGAATAGAGGTTACCATATTTGCAGTTGCAATAAACATTACGTTAGATAAGTCGTATTCAAGTTCTAAATAATTGTCGTAAAAGGCATTGTTTTGTTCTGGGTCTAAAACTTCGAGAAGTGCAGAACTTGGGTCGCCTCTGAAATCGTTTCCTACTTTATCAATTTCATCTAAAATAAATACCGGATTTGATGATTTTGCTTTTTTAATATTTTGAATTATTCGACCAGGCATTGCTCCAATATAGGTTTTTCGGTGTCCTCTGATTTCAGCTTCATCGTGCAAACCACCTAATGACATTCTGACATAATTACGTTTTAATGCTCTTGCTATTGATTTACCAAGCGATGTTTTTCCAACTCCCGGAGGTCCGTAAAGGCAAAGTATTGGCGATTTTAAATCGCCTTTAAGTTTTAGTACAGCTAAATATTCAAGAATTCGTTCTTTTATTAATTCAAGTCCATAATGGTCTTCATTTAAGATTCTTTGAGCAATTTTAAGGTCTAATCTGTCTTTGGTATATTCCTGCCATGGAATATCGAGCAAGGTTTGAACATAGTTTAATTGTACAGAATATTCACCGGCAACAGGATTCAGACGTTGTAATTTTTCAATTTCTTTTTGGAAGGTAGTTTCAACATTTTTTGTCCATTTTTTCTTTTTGGCTTTCTTTTTCATCTCTTCAATCTCTTTGTCGATATTACTTCCGCCAAGTTCTTCCTGAATTTGTTTCATTTGCTGATGAAGCAAAAATTCACGTTGTTGCTGGTCTAAATCTGTTTTAACTTTATGCTGAATTTGATTTTTTAATTCGAGCATTTGAAGTTGTTTAGTAATGTGTTCAAGAAGATTTATTCCGCGTATTTTTAAATCATTTTCTTCGAGTAAAGCTTGTTTGTCTTTAATAATAATATCTCCGTTTGAAGAAATGAAATTTATAAGAAATTGAGAATTTTCAATATTTTTAACAGCAAAAGATGCCTCTGGTGGAATATTGCTTGATAAATGAATAATTTTTATGGAAAGTTCTTTTAACGAAGTTACTATTGCAGAAAATTCATCGTCTTTCTTTTTAGGTATTATATCATCTAATTTAGAAATTTTTGCATGAAAATATGGTTCTTTAGCAGTTATCTCTTCAATTTTAAATCTTGATTTTCCTTGTATAATAACCGATGTGCTTCCATCTGGCATTTGAAGGATTTTAATAATTTGTGCTACAGTTCCAACTCTATATAAGTCTTTTTCTTCAGGGTCTTCTATATTGCCATCTATTTGAGCAACAGTGCCAATTAATTTATTTTTCTTATTTGCATCCTTAATTAATTTAATTGATTTATCGCGTCCGATAGAAATTGGTAAAATTACTCCGGGAAACATTACAGTATTCCTTAACGGTAATATTAGTAAACTATCTGGTAAAATATCATCCTTAGAAATATCGAAGTTATTTTCGTCAATAATTGGGATTAATTCGGAATTTTCATTTACTTCATCATCAAGATAAAATTCATTTATCATTAAATCGTTATTTTTAGTCATTTGTATTTTATATATATGTTCTGGACAAATTGTCACTAATCGAAAAATTAATTAGTGGATGTTGATGTTGTCAATAGTTATGCCAAAAAGAGAAAGAATGTTTGTTGTTAAAAGTAAGATGTTGCATTTGCAGTTATAACTTAAATATCCAAATTGTTTGTTGATAATTAACTACTTACTTCTAAATACTTCGGTAATTTCAAAAATATGTTTCAAAATTTTAATATCAATTTCTGAAAGTTCGATGTTTCGCCGAATCATTACTTTTTTGGCAACTTCAATTGCTTTATCAAATTCGTAATGAATCATTTGATTTGAGCCTCCCCAAGAATAAGATGGTATGAAATTTCGAGGATAGCCACCGCCAAAAATATTAGAATTTACACCAATTACAGTACCTGTATTAAACATTGTGTTAATTCCACACTTTGAATGATCGCCCATTATTAAACCACAGAAAGTTAAGCCTGTTTTAATGAAGGCTTGTTTTGGATAATTCCACATTTTTACATCAGTATAGTTATTTTTTAAATTTGAGTTATTTGTGTCTGCTCCAATGTTACACCACTCGCCAATAACTGCCTGACCAAGAAAACCATCGTGAGCTTTGTTTGAGTAACCAATTATAATTGAATTATTTACTTCGCCGCCAACTTTTGAGTGAGGTCCAATAGTAGTTGGTCCATAAATTTTTGAAGCAAGTTTTAATGCAGAATGTTCGCATAATGCAAAAGAGCCACGAATATTTGAACCTTCCATTATTTCAGAATCTTTTCCAATGTAAATTGAACCATTTGTTGCATTTAAATTAGAAAAAAGGACAGTTGCACCGTCTTCAATAAAAATTTTTTCTGGACAAATTAAATTATTGTTTTTTGAAATATCTATTGATTTTCTATTTAGTGTAATTAGTTTATAATCAGACTCAATTTCTTGTCCATTTAAGGTGAATAAGTCCCAAGGATAATTTATTTTATTCAAACTTATTGATGTTTCCTTTTTGGAAACTCGAACGTTATTAAAATCGAAATTAATTGCAGATTCTTTATCTAACCTAATTGCAACAATTACATTTTTATATTCAATAGATTCTGAACTTTTTAGTAGTTTTATTTCATTTGCAATTTCGTTATTTGGAATGAAAGAACTATTTATTAATATATTATCATTTTCATATTTTGATTGATACTTTTCTGATAAATAATCTTTTGTAATATATGAACAATTTGATTTAAGATATTTTTCCCATTTTTCTTTTATTTTTAAAATTCCAAGCCTTAATTCAGAAACTGGTCTTGTAAAAGTTAATGGGAGTAGATTGTCCCAACTATTATCATCAAATAATAAATAATTCATGATTAAATAATTTTAATGTATTGGGTAAAATTACAAATTTATATTTAAAAAAAAAGCTCCTTATCGGAGCTTTTAAATATTTAAAACGAATGTTATTCTTTATTTTCGTAATGCTTTTTATAACGAGTTTTGAATTTATCAACACGACCTGCTGTGTCAACTAATTTCATTTTACCGGTATAGAACGGATGAGATGTATTAGAAATTTCTATTTTAATTAAAGGGTATGTAACGCCTTCAATTTCAATTGTATCTCTTGTTTGAGTAGTTGACTTTGTAATAAAAGTATGTTCGTTTGACATATCTTTAAACGCAACTAATCTATAACCTTTTGGATGAATATCTTTTCTCATTTCCTTAAATATTTGTTTCAAAGTGCAAAGATAAATAAACAAATTAAATTTTCACTACTTTTAATATTATTTTTTCTATTTTTCAGAAATCTTATGTATTGATTTTTCAATAGGTTGATTATATAAGTCGGGATTCAAATATTTTCCTTTTTCTTCGGGAAGTTTTTCTTGCTCAACCATAATAGGATTTTTAATTGCATATGGGTCTTTTCTACTACCTGTAATTTGCCAAGATACTTCCATCCCTGTCGAACCGCCTGCAATTGTAAATGAATTATTTTGAATTTTTTGTTCAATATGTAAATTTGGTGCAGCAGCTCCGATTGCTGTTAACTGATAACGAAAATCTTTATTTAATGAACTAAAATAACTGGGTAATGTAATTGTTGCCTTACCTTGATTATCAAGAGTAACAACACCATCATAAATGTTTTTCATATCAGGACTTTCTACAAATGAATGAATTAAATATTTGTTTTCGGGGTCTTGTGGATGGTCAATTTTAAATGTTCCTCCACTTTTTGATAATGTACCATTTACATGAACATTTCCCTGAAAATAACCTGCCCAATTTGTTGTTCCTCCCGATGCTGTTGAGTATATTCCATAATTTGTAGTGGCAGTTGTTGCATTTGAATATATTCCATAATTTGCTGTCCCACCACTTCCTGTTGCAGATGCATCAATTCCATAATTATAACCCGATGTAGAAGTGTTTTGAGCTAAAATAGCTTTATATCCGCCAATTGCAGTTAATCCAACTCCCCAGTTATTAGAAATACTATGTTGAGCTAATATAGAAGGTGCATCGTTTCCAACACTATTGTCAACAACTTCAAGATATGATGTAGGTGTCGTTGTATTATTTATTGATACTTTAGCTTTGGTATATAATACTTTATTAGAAAAATCTCCATAAATTAATGTGCTGTCAATTGTTGCTCCATTTGCAATGTAAAGTTTGTCAGAAGTTGTTTCATTAAATCCTGCTCTGAATCCTAAGAAAACATTTCGATTTCCATACAGATTATTATAGCCACTGAAAGTTCCAAGAAAAGTATTTTTTGAATTACTGATTATTTTATCCCCACTTTTATAACCAATAAAAACATTATAATTTCCAATAAATTCCTGATAAATATCACCACCGCCTCCCGAATAAGAGCCTAAATGTGTATTATAATTTCCAGTAAAATTATAGCCCCCTGATGCAACTCCAATATATGTATTGTCATTTCCCGTAGAATTTCCATAACCAGAAGAATTCCCATAAAAAGTGTTATCTAAACCTATAGTATTTTCATGACCCGAGCCTGTTCCTACAAAAGTATTATTACTGGCAAGATTTTTTTTACCGGCATCAAATCCAACAAATACATTATACCAACCACTAACATTATTTTCACCTGCATAAGTTCCAATTGCAATATTACCTTCTGCCGATAAGTTTTTATTTCCAGCTTTATAACCCATAAATGTATTATAACTACCAGTTGTATTGCTAAGTCCACAATTATAACCCATAAATGAATTGTATAAACCAATTGTAATTGCACTTCCGGCATCATGTCCAATAAAATAATTTTCAGGCGTTAGATCTAAGTAATTAATAGTTGAGGTTTTAGATGGGCTAAAACCTCCTACTGCAAAACCGCCTTTACTTCCAGTTGCTTTAGCTGGGTCGTCTTCGATATAAATTCTAACGCTATCGGGTGTAACTCTTAAAAATTCATTTGTTACAATACCTTTTGAAGGACTAAATCCGCCAACTGCAAAACCGCCTTTGCTTCCGGTTGCTTTGCCTACACCATCTTCAACATTAACTCTCACACCTTGCTGATATACAGCAAATACTGTATCGCCATTGTTATTTACTACCTGAAAAATTGGGTCGTTTGTTCCAAGTGATACATCTGATTTAACTTCCATTTTACCAAAAGGGGTTGCTGTTCCTATACCAAGTTTATCATTGGTATTATTTAAGTAAATATTTGGTGCTGAGTAACCCCAAATACCACTTGCACTACCCGAAGTAAGGTTTGTCCATGATGTTCCGTTCCAATAATAAAAACTATTCAAATTGGTATCAAAAACTAATAAGCCTGTTGCAGGGGAAGTTACAGAAGTTCTTTGAAATGTTGTTAATCGAGGAACTAACAAACCTTTACTTAAAGATTTTACATCAAGCATTGCAGAACTATTAGCTGTGTATGTGTCGTCATCAGTTATTGCTATATTTTGAGAAAATAATGCAAAATTACAACTGACAATAAATAAGATAGTTAAAATGTGAGATTTCATATAATTTATGATTAAATTTATTTACAATGTAATGATTAATTTAGTTAATTTGCAAGGTAAAAAAATTATTTCATTTATGTTAAAAATAATTGTAGATTTATTTAAAAGAATAGTAATGATTATTATTTTTTGTTGTTTTTGTAGTATCATTTTTGCACAAATAAATAAAGATAAAATTATTTTTGAGGATTATAAATCAGGATATTATGAAAATTATATATTAAAAGATAATATTAAAAATGAATCAGATAGCATAAAACCAATTACAAAATATTTAAGCTGTGATATTCAAAATAATAAATTTCCAAATGACACAGCTTTATATAAATTAATCTGGCATAATAAACCATTATCACAAGGAATGACAGGTACTTGCTGGTGCTTCTCAACTACCTCATTTTTAGAATCTGAAGTAAAAAGAATTACTGGTGTTGAGGTTAAATTTTCAGAAATGTATATTGTTTATTGGGAATATGTTGAACGTGCAATTGATTTTGTAAAAACCAGAGGTGAAACTTCTTTTACTGAGGGTTCGGAGGCTAATGCAGTTACAAAAATATGCAAAAAATATGGAATTGTTCCTTTTGAAGTTTATAAAGGAAAAACATCAGACGCAATATTTTATAATCATAGCCAAATGTTCGATGAAATGAACGAATATTTGAAAAAAGTTAAACAAAATAATCGGTGGAACGAAGACCTTGTTGCAAAATCAATAAAAAATATTTTGAATAATTATATTGGAGTTCCACCTGAAAAATTTAACTATAAAAATGCTGCTTACACTCCAATTCAATTTTTAAATGATTATCTGAAATTGAAAGTGAATGATTATTATAGTTTTATGTCAACCAAAGAATTTAAATATAACGAAAAGCATGAGTTAATAGAAGCTGACAACTGGTGGCACGACGATAATTATTATAATATCTCGTTAGATGAATATTTCGATTTAATTGTAAAATCTATTGAGAATAAATTTTCGATTAGCATTTGTGGCGATGTTAGCGAAGTTGCAAATTTTAGGGATTTAGGAGTTGCTGTAATTCCCGATTTTGATATTCCTTCTGAATTTATAAACGAAGATTCTCGCCAGTTCAGATTAAGCAACAGCACAACTACTGACGACCATTGCATTCACCTTATTGGGTGTAAAAAAATTGATGACAAATATTGGTTTGTGGTTAAAGATTCTGGTAGCAGTTCGTTTGACAGTCCTATTCAAGGTTATCGATTTTTTAGTGAAGATTATATAAAACTAAAAATGATGAATATTTTAGTTCATAAAGACGCTGCAAAAGGAATTTTGAATAAGATTATAAAGTAGTTAGTGTTAGTAAGAAAACGCCAAAAAACAAAAAACAAATATCAAATAAATTCTAATTCTCAAAATCGTTTGAATATCAGGTAATTGCCATGCGTTGAGTTTGCCGAAATGTAATTTGTGATTTATTTGATTTTTGAAGATTGAAATTTGCGGTGCATTGAGTTTTATCGAAATGTTATTTCTAAAAATACACCGTTTTCTTAGAGATACTAGTTATCTAATTATTAATTATTTGAAATTTTAAGGTAGATAAAAAATAGTCTTACTTCTTTTTTTTTGCGTTAAATCAATAAAACCATACGTTAAATAATCAATATCCATCGTTTAATAAAATATTAGAAATTTAAGATATGTTTCTATTATATTTGAATAAAATATTAATAATAAAAAGAATGCTTTCTTTTAAATCAATGAACCTTTTACTTGCTTATAAAACCATATTTGTTCAAACTTCATACCTTTGAATTATTTATTTCAATTAAGCATATTAATAGGTTTATTTTTTAAAAACATTCTTCAATCAACCTTCAAGGTTTCAAACCCTTGAAGGTTTTTTATTGAAAACATGTTAACAAAACCAAATATAGTTTTGTTAAAATAATGAATTTGAACTAGGTTTGTAAACTTCAAAAAATAATTATGGAATTAAAGAAAAACATTGAATCCAAAATAGTGTCTAAAACAATAGTAACTATCAGATTTAGTGATGTTGATTCGATGGGAATTGTTTGGCATGGCAATTATGTAAAATACTTTGAAGATGGCAGAGAATCTTTCGGATTAGAGCATGGATTGCATTATTTGAATGTATATAAAAATGGATATTTTGCTCCAATTGTAAATATCGAATGTAATTATAAAAATCCTCTTCGCTATGGTGAAAAAGTAATTATTGAAACATATTATATTGATTCAGAGGCTGCAAAAATAATTCACGAATATAAACTTTACCGCCAATCCGACAACGAACTTGTAGCTACCGGTAGCAGTACTCAGGTTTTTTTAAATGTTAACGGTGAACTTCAGCTTACAATCCCTGCTTTTTTTGAAGAATGGAAACAAAAAATGAAAATAAAATAGTGAATAATCGTGGCGTTTTTTGTCTTCGTTTTAGAGTAAAATTATGATAGAAGTTTTTGTAATTTCAGATAATATTATTACATCGTTAGGCTTTGATACTGACGAAAATGTAAGCAATATAAAAAGGTATAAAACTGGAATTACAAAACTCAAAAACCTTGAATTTTGGACAGAACCATTTTTTGCATCATTAATCAATAGTGAGCGACTGAAAGATGAATTTTCAAAAATCGGAGATATACAAAAATTTACAAGATTTGAGCAAATTTGTATTTTTTCAGCTTCTAACGCATTAAATAATTGTTCGGTTAATACAAACTCAAGCGATACAATTTTTATTATCTCAACAACAAAAGGCAACATTGATTTGCTAAAACATAATTGCAATTTCGACTACGAAAGAGTTTATATCGACAAAGCTTCAAGCATTATTTCAAGTTTTTTTAATAATCCAAACACACCTATAATTGTTTCAAATGCATGTATATCAGGTGTCTTGGCAATAAATACTGCAAAACGTTTAATTTCATCAGGAATATACAAAAATGCCATAATAATTGGAGGTGATATAATATCAGAATTTGTTGTTTCAGGTTTTCAGTCTTTTAAATCATTAAGCTTTGGACCTTGCAAACCTTTTGACATTGCTCGCGATGGACTTAGCCTTGGTGAAGGAGCTTCAACAATAATATTATCATCAGAAATAAAGTCGAATATAAAAGTACTTGAAGGAGCTTCGGCAAACGATGCAAATCATATTTCGGGACCTTCAAAAACAGGCGAGGGTTTGTATATTTCAATCGAAAAAGCTTTAAATTTTTCAGGAATAAAAGCAATCGAAATTGATTATATTTCGGCACATGGTACTGCCACACCCTATAACGACGAAATGGAAGCAATTGCAATTAGTCGTGCAGGATTGCTTAATTCTTATGTAAATAGTTATAAAGGTTATTTTGGTCATACGTTAGGAGCTGCAGGAATTGCAGAGTCAGTTTTAGCAATATATTCATTAAAATATAATTTTCTATTTGCATCGCTTGGTTTTGAAAATAAAGGAGTTAGCGAAGATTTGAAAGTTATTGAAAAACATAAGGAAGTTAAGCTGAATAAAATTTTAAAAATTGCATCAGGTTTTGGAGGTTGTAATGCTTCTATAATTTTTGATAAAATATGATAAAATATTATATTTCAGCATATTGTGTAATAAAAGATAACAAAACTGTTATTAATGGAGAAACTTTTTTTCAAGGAAACGAATCACAAGATTTTAACGAGTTTATAAAAGCTACATACCGATTTTCAAAAATAAATTATCTGAAATTCTTTAAAATGGATAAACTTTGCAAACTTGGTTTTGTGGCAGCAGATTTATTGATTAATCAAACAGGAATTTTAAAAAGTTATGACTCGAAAAATATTGCAATTGTATTTTCAAATAAAGCTGCATCGCTTGATACTGATAGGGAACACCAACACTCTATAATTGATAGAAATAATTATTTCCCCAGTCCGTCAGTATTTGTATATACTTTGCCAAATATTGTAACCGGCGAAATTTCAATAAGACATAAAATTTATGGAGAAAATATTTTTTTCATTTCAAACCAATTTGATGAAAACCTTTTATTCAACTATGTAAACACACTTTTGAATAATTTTTCAACAGATTGTTGCATAACAGGTTGGGTCGATGTGGATAAAAATTCGTATAAAGCAATTATTTATATTATCGAAAAGAGTACAATTGGTTCAAAAGATATTATTTTTGATACCGAAAATTTAAAGAAAATTTACACAAAATATTAAAAATGGAAGAATTAATAAGTAAGCTAAAAGGAGAGATTATAGAAGTGCTTAATCTTGAGGATGTTCAGCCCGATGATATTGATGCAGAAGCTCCTTTGTTTGGAGAAGGTTTAGGTCTTGATTCTATTGATGCACTTGAATTAATAGTGCTTTTAGAAAAAAACTATGGACTAAAAATTGAAGACCCAAAAGATGGTAAAAAAGTCTTTTTTTCAGTTAAATCAATGGCGGAGTATATTATAGCTAACAAAAAATAATTTGAATTGATTTCATAAATAATTCCAAATTACCTGAAAATGTCAAAAAAAGTATTCGTTACTGGTTTAGGAATTATTTCTTCTATAGGGAAAAATGTTGAAGAAGTTCTTGATTCCCTTTTAAATTCACGAACAGGAATCGGCGAGATAAAAATATTAAACACAATTCATAGAGAT
>MENC01000206.1:19305-21379 GCA_001768155.1 Bacteroidetes bacterium GWA2_30_7 | reverse complement strand
GCTGTAAAAAGTGCAGGTATTAATGTAAATGGAGATAAAAGAACTGCATTAATTTCTGCAACAACTGTTGGAGGAATGTGTAGTAGCGAAGATTTATATCTTGATTTTGTAAATGAAAATTACAATAATAATCTTGAATATATCAACACTCACGATTGCGGAGATAGTACCGAGAAAATCGCCGAAAATTTAGGTTTAAAAGGTTTTATAACAACAATAAGTACTGCATGTTCATCGTCAGCAAATGCCATAATGCTGGGTTCAAGGCTAATAAAAAATAATATTGCCGACAGAGTAATTGTCGGAGGTACAGATGCTTTATCGAAATTTACATTAAATGGATTTAATACATTGATGATTCTTGATAGAGAATTATGTAAACCTTTTGATGAAAACAGAGTAGGTTTGAATATTGGCGAAGCTGCTGCATTTCTGGTAATTGAAAGCGAAAATTCATGTAAAAGTCGAAATGCAAAAATTTATTGCGAAATAAAAGGATACGGTAATGCAAATGATGCTTTTCATCAAACTGCTTCTTCACCAGATGGTTTTGGTGCAAGTATGGCAATGCAAAAAGCATTAGTTATGAGTGGATTAACTTCCGAAATGATTGATTATGTTAATGTTCACGGAACAGGAACTCCAAATAACGATTTATCAGAAGGTAAAGCACTTGCAACTGTTTTTAATAATAAAATTCCATATTTCAGTTCAACAAAATCGTTTACTGGGCATACACTTGGAGCAGCAGGAGCTGTAGAAGCTGTTATTTCAACATTAGCAATAAATTATAATTTTATTCCGCCAAATTTGAATTTTCAAAATTCTATTGTAGAACTTGGTTTCAAGCCAGTTACAAAATTAATGAAAGATATTAAAATTAATAATGTGCTTTCAAATTCATTTGGATTTGGAGGTAATAATACTTCTCTAATATTTTCAAAAGCAGAATAATGGAAATGTATATAAATGGGGTAGGAGTTATTTCTCCGCAAAATTCACTGGAAAATTTTCTTAGTAATATAAAATATTATTCTGACGAATATTTAAAGTGCATTGAACCAAACTATAAAGATTTTATCAATCCAATTCAGTTAAGACGCATGAGTCGAATACTGAAAATGGGAACAGTAGCTGCAAAATTATGTATTAGCGAATCGTCAGTTGAATTACCTGATGCAATAATTACCGGAACTGCAATGGGTTGCATTGAAGATACTGAAAAGTTTTTAAGTACATTGATTGAAAATAAAGAAACACTTTTAACCCCAACTTCTTTTATACAATCTACACATAATACAGTTTCTGCTCAAATTGCTTTAATGTTAAAGTGTAATTCGTACAATTATACCTATGTTAATCGAGGATTTTCGTTTGAAAGCTGCTTATTAGATGCAAAATTAATGATTAACGACAACGAAGCAAATAACGTACTTGTTGGTTCTTTTGACGAAATTACAAAAAAATATTTTTTGATTACAAAAAAAATAGGCTGGTGGAAGGAACCAATAAAATCAAATGAATTATTGAGTACAAAAACTAATGGTAGTATAGCTGGTGAAGGAACTGCATTTTTTATGCTAAGTAACTGTAAAACAGAAAAGACTTATGCCAAATTTGCAGGGTTGAAAACATTCTTCAAACCCTTGGATAATAATGAAATTAGAGAAAATATAAATGAATTTTTAAACGAAAATGATATATCAATAAAAAATATTGATACGGTAATTTATGGATTAAGTGGTGATAACCACACTGATAATGTATATTATTCTTTAAAAAATGAATTATTTACTCATTCTAATAACTTATATTATAAACATTTGTGTGGTGAATATCACACATCATCGTCGTTTGCATTTTGGATTGCATCTGAAATACTAAAACACAAGCATATCCCTGAAATTCTGTTTGTTGATAGAAAACAAACAACTGAACCTAATAATATTCTAATTTATAATCATTTCCAAAATAAAAATCATTCGTTGATTTTGCTAAAAAAATGATTCTCAAAATCTTTTTTCTAAAACATATTTATCTAAAGCAGTTTAATTCAATTATTTAATAAAGACTT
>MENC01000206.1:12697-19269 GCA_001768155.1 Bacteroidetes bacterium GWA2_30_7 | reverse complement strand
TTATCTCCTTCAATTTTCAATGAATATAAAGGTGAATTTAGATTAGAAAAATTATCTACAATAACATTACTGTTTAGGTTACTTATTGAACTTAAATAATTTGCAACTTTTACTGAATCGGCTGCTAATCCGTTTACTGTCCATTTATTGTTTAGCTTTTCTAGGGTAAATGAACTATCAGCAGGATAAATAAATTGTAATTTTTTGAAATTTTCAGGCAAAGTATTTATTAAAGTTTTGTTTCTTAACGAATTTAAATCGGAATTAAAAGTCATACTTAAAAAGCCTTCGGTACAGTAAACCTCATCTTCTCCTTTTAATCTAATGTAGGTTGACATAGTACCTTGTCGTTGATATTGATTTTTAGGCTGTTGGTATGAAAACTTGCCAATATATAAATCGCATAAAATGTTATTATTAATGTCATAAGTTGTAACTCTTACAGCCGCAGAATCTGTAACTTCATATTCTTTCCATTTATCTTTATTCATGGCAGCAACTCTGGTTGGCTTTAGTCCTTTTAAAGCTGATAACATTCCCATTATTGCATTAATATCTGCGGAGTATGTTTTCCCATTATCGTTAATGCTCCAGCCTTTTGTGTCTTTTACAAGGCTTATAGCATTTTTACTCTTATCTTTTGGATAGATTGTGATTTTTGAAACCATAGCAGAATCGACACTTACCAAGATACTTTTAAATGTATTTTGTTTTGATTCGTCGTTAAAAAATGTCATCGCTAAAACTACAATTAGCAAAAGAATAAAAATAATTGCAAGATTTTTTGTGCTTAATTTTTTATACATAACCTTCCTCCATTCTTTTTATTTTAATTCTTCGTTTCATTTGCATACGAAAAATGCCATAAACTACAATTAATAAAATAGGTAATAAAAAGTTTAACCACTTGAGAGTTGCTTTAGTTCCATCTTCAATTTGGTCGAGAGGGCGCGAACTAACTCCTTTTGTTCTCAATTCGATTAAGCCGGTATCGTCCGATAGCCAGTCAATTGCATTTACCATTAAGTTTACATTGTCGCCCTGAAGTTGCTGTGCTTGCTGCCCTTCGCCATTAACCGGAAAATTTCCATCTGAAACCAAAATTAGCTTTGACGAATTATTTCCAGATAATTTTCCTTCAAACAAAGCAGCAACAGGAATACCTGATAAAGGAAAATCATTTTCTGTCCATTGTTTTTGTATATTGAAATAGAGTGGAGCAGAGGCAGTTCCAGATTTTTTTGAAGATTTAGCAAGTGCTACAAATTTAATAGATGTATCGCCATTGAATGTTATTGAACTTGCAAATTGTAAAATAACTGCTTCAAGTCCTTTTGTTGCAGGATGTTCAGCAAAATCTGATATAATTGGTAAATATGGGAAATTAACATTAGTTGCAAATGAAAATCCACCTTGTTGTTGTCTTACTTGAACACTTGCACAATTTGCATCAACAACGAAATTATTTTCAATAGTAATACCTTTATTTTTTAACCAGCCTTCTAATCCTGTATTTACAACATTTCCCATTGAAGTGCTAAAATCTCCATCAACTTTATTAATTGCCATAAATAAATTTTTGCCATCAGTTAAATATTTATCTAATTGATTTAGATGGCTTTGTGGAAAGGAGTCTTTTGGTGCAACTATAACAACTGTATTGAACTTATCAAGTAAATTAACTGTATCTGATAGTGTTACCGGCTCTACTTGATATAGAATATTTAAAGAACTCATAACCTGTTGCATCGAATTAATTGTAGGTTCACCATGACCTTGTAATAAGCCAATTACAGGTTTTTCAGAAACAGAAAGTTTTTTAATACTTGATGATAATGCGTATTCCATAGCTGCTCCGGGCTGCATAAATGGAATAATATCACTTTGTTCGCCTTTTTGAATTACTGCTCCTAAATATGCTTTTTTCTGAACAGATTGGTCTTTTTCTCTGGAATTTATTATTACTGGTTGAATTCCGGCTTGCATCGCTTGTTGTTCTAATTGTTCATCAGCATTAGGATTGATAAATTCGTAAACAACTTTCCCTCCAGAAACACTAGCAAATTCTACTAATAATTCTTTAAAATCTCTTTTTGTTTTTGCAACATCTGGTGGAACATCTTCCGAAAAATATGCCTTAACCGTAATTGGTTCGTCTAAAGACTTTATAATATCTTTAGTAGCTTTACTTAAAGTATATCTGTTATCTTCAGTAAAGTCAAGTCTAACAAAAAATTTATCTGATAGGATATTAATAAGTATAATAACACCTATAATTAATAAAAAATATACATAAATGTTTTTTTGCGATTTCATACTTTAATGTGTTTGAGGTTTGAAGTTTGAGGTTTGAAGTTCTTCGTCATTGCGAGGAACGAAGCAATCTGTTTGATATTTGATTTTTTGATGACGTTAAGTTTTAAATTCATAAATTCTAAATTCCAATTACTTGACAATATTTCGTTTAGATAGATTTGCTTCTGAAAGAAATAAGCCAAGGAAAATTATTGATAAGAAGTATATTATGTCTTTACTATCAATTACTCCTCTCGAAATTGATTCAAAATGAGTTGATAAGCTTAAATAATTAAATATTTCGCCAAGAAATCCTGTAAAATTTCCGGCAAGTACATTAAATATTATATGGAAAAATAATCCAATTAGTAATGCAAAAAGGAAAGAAATAATTTGATTATTTGTAATACTACTTGCAAAAATTCCAATGCTGATATAAGTTGCACTCATAAGCATTAAACCTAAATATCCAGACCAAACTGCACCATGGTCAACTGGTCCAATTTTACTTATAGTTATATAGTATGGAAGTGTTAGTGCTAATGTAACTGCAATTAATAAAAGAGTAGATAAAAATTTACCTGTTACTACATGCCAGTCTGTAACTGGTTTTGTTAGAAGTAATTCTATTGTCCCTGTTTTTTTTTCTTCTGCGATTAACTTCATTGTTAAAGCCGGAATAAAGAAAAATAATGTCCAATATGCGATACCGAAAAATGATTGTAATGTAGCTTGATTTACAAAAAATACATCACCGCCATAAAGCCAAGTAAAAAAGCCACTAAATCCTAAAAAAACTATAATCATTATGTAAGCCATTAATGAATCGAAATACGATTTAAGTTCCTTTTTTGCGATAATCCAAATTTTTCTCATATATTAAATGTTAGAGGTTTGAGGTTTGAAGTTTGAGGTTGCGAGACGAATCGTCATTGCGAGGCACGAAGCAATCTGTTAATTTGTTGCTGGTTGCCAGTTATTTAGTTTATTAGTCATTTTTTGTTTTATGTTAAATGTTTTATTAATTATTTAATCGTAAATTCTAAATCTCTTTTACCACATAGACACATAGTTACATAGAATTTCACATAGCTAATAAATTCCTAAATCCTAAATCTCCAAATCCTAAATTTATTAATTTGTTGTTAATTCACGGAAAATATCTTCAAGCTTAGTTTCAATAGGAGTTAGTTCAGATAAAAACCATCCGTTATCTACGCAAAGTTTGAAAATATTTCGTTTAGATGATAAATCGTTTTTACTTTGAATTTCAAAAGTATTTTCTTTTCCATTAAAAAAATTCACTAAGCCAACAGTATCAATGTTTTGAAGAGCTTTGAAAATTTCGTTATTATTTCCTTCTTCTATTTTAACTTTTAGAATTTCTCTTCCTTGCGAATGTTTTCGGAGTTCTTCGGCAGAACCATCTGCAACAATTTTTCCCTTGCTAATAATCAAAATTCTATCGCATGTAGCTTCAACTTCGGCGAGAATATGCGAACTTAAAAGTACAGTTTTTTGTTTTCCAATTTTTCTTATTAATGCTCTGATTTCTACAATTTGGTTAGGGTCGAGACCAGTTGTTGGTTCATCTAAAACTAAAACTTCGGGGTCGTGAATAAGTGCTTGAGCCAAACCAACTCTTTGTTGGAATCCTTTAGATAATTCGCTAATTTTTTTATGTTTTTCTACTTCCAAACCACAAATTTTAATCATTTCGCGAATTCTGTCCTTTATTTTACTTTTTGGAATATCGTGAAGTTCGGCTATAAAATATAAGTAATCAATAACAGGCATGTCTTCGTAAAGTGGATTTTTTTCGGGTAAGTATCCAATGCGTTTTTTTATTTCTTGAGGATTTTCCCAAATAGAAACTCCACCGACTTTAATATCTCCATCGTTTGGAACTAAAAAACATGAAATAGCTTTCATTGTTGTAGTTTTTCCGGCACCATTAGGACCAAGAAAGCCAACAATTTCGCCAGTTTTCACTGTAAAAGAAACATTATCAACAGCTTTTTGGAAACCGTATTTTTTAGTAATACCATCAACAATAATGTCCATAAATTACGTGGTTTAAATTTTTTACAAAAGTAAAATGAGAATTAAAAAATAAAATTTAAAAAATTAAAAAAAATGTTAAAAACAGAGATTTATTAGTATAAAAAAAATACCCCTTTCTTTTTGAAAGGGGTATTTAAATTAAAATCGTATATTACTAAAAACCAACAGGGCTACCAACTCTAACCATTGCACAACGAAAGCCTAAGTCGGCTTGTCTTTGTGTTTCATCAAGAAATCGACGAGTTCCGGGGCTTAACCAATAAGTTCTATCATGCCATGAACCACCTTTATAAACTCTGGCATTATCATTAATCATAGATGTCATACCAATTCCACCACGTTTTCCCTCAGCAGGTTTTCCTTGGTCGTACAAATCTGTAGAGCTACTTTTTGCTGATTTATCTTGGTCATTATAAAAAATTGAAGAGTTAAAATCACCATCCATATAATTGATGTTATCAGCTTGATTATAATTTCTTCTATTAAATGCTTCATCTTTGTGTGGGTTTCCTAAAATATCAGTTTCTCCAACATCTCTCCATTTAATTTTACCTAATGTATCTTTTTCATAAATATTTCCTTCTTCGTCTCTCTCTTGAGTTTGGAATACGTTACCTCTGAATGGTCTAAATTCGTCATCATCTTGAAAAGATAAAGGTCTGTAAACATCCATAACCCATTCATTTACGTTTCCTGCCATACAATATAGTCCATAATCATTGGGCCAATATGAATCAACTGGTGCTGTAACATCAGCATTATCGTTTAATGCTCCTGCAGTACCCATATAATCACCTCTACCTCTAACATGGTTAGCCATAATTGTTCCACGATGTTTTTCACCATCGTTTCTGATATAATGACCATTCCAAGGATAAAGTCTTCTATTATAAACACGTTCATCAATAGAATTGCCAATAAGACCAAGTGCAGCAAATTCCCATTCTGCTTCAGTTGGAAGCCTATATCGTGGTAATAATATTCCATCCTCCATTCTAACTTTTCGATAATCATTGTTTGGATCTAAATCAGGAATACCAGGGCTTTTCATAGCACCTTCATATTGACCGGCTAAATAGGCATCTGTATCGAAGTTATCTTCGGCTTGTTGATTTGGATTATCTAATAATAATCCTTCACGTATTAGAATCCATTCATTAACTCTATTAGTTCTCCAAGCACAATAATCGTTTGCTTGTCCCCATGTAACACCAACAATTGGATATTCTTGATATGATGGATGGCGTAAATAAAGTTCCACATAAGGTTCGTTCCAAGCTAATTTACTTCTCCAAACTAATGTATCTGGTAAAGCATTATGATGAACCTCCGGATAATCAAGGAATACTCTTTTTAACCAATATAAATATTCTCGATAATCAACATTTCTAACTTCGGTTTCGTCCATATAAAATGATGAAACTGTAACTCTACGAGGAATACTATTCCATTCATAAAGAACATCTTGTTCTGTTCTTCCCATTGAAAAAGAACCTCCTTCAATTAAAACTAGTCCTGGACCCGTTTCTTGTTCAAAGTATTCGACATATTCAAAACCGCCGTTATCAGAGTCGTTGTAGTCCCAACCAGTAGTTGAAGACCTATTAGTACTACCACCGCATGCTGATAATATAATACCTGTTATAATTAAAACGGTATAAATTTTAAAATTTGTTTTCATAGGGTAAAAAGTTTAGTTTATAAAATTTATAATATATATAACTAAAATGATGGGCAACTTATTGTTCTAAATTTTTTCCTTTTTTGTTTACAATTAAATTGAAAAGCAAACGATACTTCATGTGCTCCTAATGTTTGATTCTTTAACCGTGATACAGTAAGGTCATAACTATAAGCAAATTTAATTTTTGATTGTACATATCCAACTAACATAATAAATGAATCAAAATGACCCTGAAAATTATGTCGTGTCCAAGCACCGAAAACAATCGATTTTCGATTTAAATAAAGTCCATAGTTAATTTGTTGAAAATTTTCTTGTTGTTGGAATAATAAATTTGGTGCAATTGATAGTTCTCCTCTTCGGAAATTTCTACTTTTTATAGGTATTGTTGACCCAAAATGAACAGTATATTTTCTTGGTATATATGCGTCGCTTGCTTCACGGAACGATTCAGAAGGTTGAGTAATATGGTGTACAGCAAATCCAAAAAAATAATTTTTACTAAAACCAACAAATCCTACTGAAAAGT
>MENC01000206.1:6674-12690 GCA_001768155.1 Bacteroidetes bacterium GWA2_30_7 | reverse complement strand
CCCTTGTGAAAAAGTAGTTTGATTTTCACTTGTTGGTCGAACTACCCCATAAAGAGGGTCTAACATATCGGGATAAATAAAATCGCTTCCTAATCTACTTTGTATATAAGATGCTTGAAAGCCTCCTTTGACAGCAAAATTTCTATTTACATTTAATGTATAGGCATACATTCCATTAATATTTGTTTTGGTTATAGCTCCTTTGCCTTGAACATCATTAAATACTAATAAACCAACTCCACCGCCTAATACATCTACATGTTGGTCGTAAGAAGCATTGTAAGTAACATAAGTTGAGCCTAAAGCCGGCCACTGATTTCTATAATTTAAAATCATTCGTGGACATCTTACCGACCCAGCAAATGCAGGATTTAAATACAAAAGATTAGCATAAAATTGAGAAAACTCAGGATCCTGAGCTGAGATATATTCAACGCTTCCTAGTGTTACAACAAAGAAGCATATTAATATTTTTTTAACCATTATGTTATTAAATAATATCTTCAAGGTGCAATTATACAATAATTTTTTAAATTATCTAAAATATATTTAATAAATACTTTACAATAATAAAATAATTTTGTCGTTTTTGGAAAAATAAAATTTAAAGTTATCATACCTTTGTACTTAATTTTTATAAAAAAAGTTATATTTTTAAAATTTAAAAATGCATAAAAAATTAATATTAATTGTTTTAATTGCAGCAACAGTAAGCTCTTTTGCTCAAAATTTTCATAATAGAAAATTAAATTGGAACTCTAATCCTTTTGATATAGAAGGTAATAAAGTATATTATTTTAAAGGTGCTGACTTTATTAATAATATGCCTACTTATTTTGAAAGATTTCCTTTAAACTTTTCACAAGTTGAAAATGTTATAATCAACAATATTAAATATGAACAATCAGAATTAAATTCTGTTAGTGATGAATTTATTGGAACAGAAATAAAGTTTGATTATAAAATTGGGATGGAAAAGAAAAAAAGTTACCTTTATTTAACTGTATATCCTTATATAAAGTCAAATAATGGTATTTTAAAAATTGTAGAGTTTTCTATTCAAATAATTGAAAAAAATGTACAGGAAACAAAGAGTTTAAAATCCAGAACTTATACTTCTTCGTCTGTATTAAGTGCAGGAAGGTGGATTAAAATTAAGATATTGGAAGATGGAATTTATAAAATATCTTATGACGATTTAATAAATATGGGATTTGAAATCCCTGAAAATATTCATGTTTATGGCAATGGTGGTTTAATGTTAAGTGAAATGAATAATGTATCTAGATATGATGACTTAATTGATAATCCAATTTTTATTGACAAAGGCACAGATAATATATTTAATACAGGAGATTATTTATTGTTTTATGGAAAAGGTTCAGTAAAATGGATTTACGATTATACAAAACAAAGATTTATTCATAGTTTACATAATTTTTCTGATGTATCTTATTATTTTATTACAAGTAATAATATTCCAAGTAATGAGATAGAATCTATAAATAATAATAACCTGACTGCAAATAAGATAGTTACGTCTTTTAATGATTATAGATTTTACGAAAAGGAAACATATAATTTAATAAAATCTGGAAGTATATGGTTTGGAGAACATTTTAATAATATTTCTACTAGTAGTAATTTTTCATTTAATTTTCCAAATGTTGTAACTTCTTATCAAATCCGATTAACGACTTATTTGGCTGCAAGGTCTTCTTCCCCAAGTAGTTTCGCAGTGTATGCAAATGGCAGTTTAGTTCAAAATATATCTATTGCGGAAACAAATTTAAGTAATTATACTTCGCCACATGCTTCTACACAATTAGTTACAAATATTTTTCCTACTACAACTTCAGCAATTAATTTAAGTCTTAATTTTTTACCACCTAATTCATCTTCAGAAGGATGGTTAAATTATTTTGAATTGAATGCAAGAAGAGAACTTAAAATGTATGGTTCTCAAATGCATTTTAGAGATATTGAGTCAATTGGAATTGGAAATATTTCAGAATTTGTTATTGAAAATGCTAATTCAGGTTTAAAAGTTTGGGATATTTCTAATTATTTAAATCCTAAAAATCTGATTTATAACATTTCAGGCTCAACCGTAAAGTTTAAAAATAATACTGATACTATAAAGCAATTTATTGTTTTCAATAATTCAAATTATTTAATTCCAGAAATTGTTGGCGAAGTAACTAATCAAGATTTACATGCATTGCCACAATCAGATTTTATAATAGTAACTCATCCAAATTTTATAAATTATGCAAATGAATTAGCCGATATACATCGAAATAATGATAATATGTCGGTACTTGTTGTTACACCTGAACAAATTTATAACGAATTTTCTTCGGGTTCACCAGATGTATCAGCAATCAGAGATTTTGTTAAAATGTTTTATGATAGAGGCTTCGAAAATCAAAGCATTCCTAAGTATTTACTATTATTTGGAGATGGTTCATATGATAATAAAACAGTTTCATCTTCAAATTCAAACTATATTTTAACATATCAATCAGTAAACTCACTCAAACCAACAGAGACGTTCGTTTCAGATGACTTTTTTTCTTTATTAGACGATTCAGAAGGAGGCTCAACTGGTTTTGAAGATATTGGAGTTGGAAGGTTTCCGGTAAGAAATTCAGCAGAAGCATCTGTAATATTAAATAAAATTAAAAATTATATTAATAATAAAACTTTTGGCGATTGGAGAAACACTGTTTGTTTTATTGGTGATGACGAAGATGCAAATACACACATGACTCAAGCTGATGGTCTTGCTACAAGAATTGATACAGGTTATCCGGCTTTTAATATTGAAAAAATTTATTTGGATGCTTTTAAGCAAATATCTACACCTGCCGGACAAAGATATCCAGATGTAAATAAGGCAATAACAGATAGAATTACAAAAGGCACATTAATATTGAATTATACCGGGCATGGAAATGAATTAGGCTTGGCACATGAAAGAATAATAGGATTATCTGAAATAAATTCATGGGATAATTACAACAAACTATTTTTAATGCTTACAGCTACTTGCGAATTTAGTCGATACGATGATTACAACAGAGTTTCTGCAGGAGAGCAAGTTTTGCTAAATTCCAAAGGAGGTGCAATTGCACTTTTGTCAACTACACGATTGGTTTACTCTAGTCCAAATGCTATTTTAAATGAAAAGTTTTATAACAGTGCTTTTACAAGAGATGAAAATAACGAGCACCTTCGTCTTGGCGAAATTATGAGGCTAACAAAAGTTAATACCGGTTCAGGACAAAATAAAAGAAATTTTACATTATTGGGCGACCCTGCTTTAAAACTTGCAATTCCCGAAAATGATGTTAAAACATTAACTATAAATAATATATCTGTAAGTCAGACAACAGATACTGTAAAAGCATTATCAAAAATTACAATTACCGGAAAAGTAATAAAATTTGATGGAAGCGATTATACAAATTTTAATGGAATAATATATCCTACTGTATATGATAAACCTGTTAGTATAACTTCATTATCGAACGATGGTGGTACTCCTATTACGTTTAAATTACAAAATAATATTCTTTATAGAGGAAAGTCAAGTGTTACAAATAGTGAATTTTCATTTACTTTTATTGCACCAAAAGATATAAATTATAGTTATGGAAATGGAAAAATAAGTTATTATTATAATGATAATGAAATTGATGGAAATGGATATTTTAAAGATGTAGTAGTTGGAGGTTCAGATACCAATTCTGTTAAAGATTTAACAGGTCCTGAAGCAAATTTATTTATGAATGATTTTACATTTGCTTTTGGCGGAATTACTGATGAAAACCCGTTGTTTCTAGCAAATATTGTTGATTCAAACGGTGTAAATACAGCAAGTGGAATTGGTCATGATATTACAGTACTTTTAGACGACCAAACAAATAATATAATTGTGTTAAACGATTATTATGAAGCCGAATTGAATAGTTTTAAAGGTGGCAAGGTGAAATATAAAATGAAAAATCTCACAGAAGGTTCTCATAATATAAAATTTAAAGTTTGGGATGTTTATAATAATTCAGCAGAAGCATATTTAGAATTTATTGTTGCTAAATCATCAGAATTGGTTTTAGACCATATATTAAATTACCCAAATCCATTTACAACGAATACAAATTTTTATTTTGAGCATAATGTTCCGAATCAAAATATAGATGTTTTAATTCAAATATTTTCTATAAGTGGAAAATTAGTAAAAAGCATCGAAACTAACTTAAATTCTAATGGATATAGAAGCGACCCAATTGGATGGGATGGATTAGATGATTTTGGCAGCAGAATAGGAAAAGGAATATATATTTACCGCATAAAAGTTAAAACTCAAAATGGTTTATCAGTAGAAAAATTTGAAAAACTTGTTATTTTGAGATAATAAAAAATAATTTTATTAGTTTTACAACTATTTTATATGAAATTTAAAATGAAGAATTTATTAATATTTATTTTTATATATGTAACGTTATTCTCTCAAGCTCAGAGCTTTGTACAGAATGATAAAACTTCAATTGACGGACGTGATATAAATACGGTAACTACAGCAGTTCCATTTTTAATGATTGCACCAGATTCACGCTCAGGTTCAATGGGCGATGTTGGAGTAGCAACAACTCCTGATCCAAATTCGCAACATTGGAATCCTGCAAAATACAGCTTTACTAAAAATGAAATGGGGTTTTCAGTATCTTATACTCCTTGGTTAAGAGCCTTAATACCAGATATTAACTTAGCTTATCTGGCTGGTTATAAGAAAATTGATGAAAGACAATCTGTAAGTGCTTCATTATTATATTTTTCTATCGGTGATATTACTTTTACTAATGATAAAGGTGATGTAATGGGACAATTCAGCCCTAACGAATTTGCAATTGATGCTGCATATTCAAGGTTATTTGGCGACAATATTTCGGGTGCTATTGCACTTCGTTATATTAATTCAAATTTAACTGGAGGAATTGAAGTTGGAGGTGCAGTATCTCACCCCGGACAATCTGTTGCTGCTGATGTATCTTCATATTATCAAAAAGATATAAAATTATCGGGCAAAGAATCAACTGTTGCATTTGGTATTAATTTTTCAAATGTAGGTGCAAAAATTTCTTATACCGAAAATGCTGATAAAGATTTTATTCCAATGAATTTAAGATTAGGTGGTGCTTTAACAACTCAATTAGATAATTATAATTCGATGATGATTACTGCAGATTTGAATAAATTACTTGTTCCAACTCCACCTGTTTATTATAATACTAATGATACTGCCGGTGAAGGAGGGGCTCCAATAGTGCAATTTGGAAAAGACCCAAATGTGTCGGTGCCAACAGGCTTATTTCAATCGTTTTATGATGCTCCGGCTGGAGGCAAAGAGGAATTAAGAGAAATTACTTATTCAGTTGGACTAGAATATTGGTATGCAAAACAATTTGCACTAAGAGGAGGTTATTTTTATGAACATGCAACAAAAGGTAATCGAAAATTTTTCACTTTAGGTTTAGGATTAAGGCTAAATGTTTTTGGATTGGATTTCGCATATTTAATTCCTACAGCACAAAAACATCCACTTGAAAATACTTTAAGGTTTACATTAACTTTTGACTTTGAAGGTTTCAAAAAACAAGCTGGAGAAACTCCGGTTAACTAAGTTCCAAATTCCAAGTTTCAAATTCCAAGCTTCAAGTTTCAAATTCCAAATCCCAAGCTACAAGATAAAAGATAAATAATTTGAATAATTACAATTTTAGAATAGGATTTGGTGTTGATATTCATCAATTTAAAGAAGGCGATGGAATAGTTTTAGGCGGTGTAAAAATTCCATTTAGTAAAAGTATTTTAGCTCATTCTGATGGCGATGTTTTAATTCATGCTTTATGTGATGCAATGCTTGGGGCAGCTGGATTAAAAGACATAGGTTATTACTTCCCTGATAGTTCTTCTGAGTTTAAAAATATTGATAGCCTAATTTTACTTAAAA
>MENC01000206.1:0-6656 GCA_001768155.1 Bacteroidetes bacterium GWA2_30_7 | reverse complement strand
CAAATGAAGGTTATAAAATTGGAAATATTGATTCAACAATATGCTTAGAAAACCCTAAAATTGCTTCATTCATTGATAGTATGAAGCAAAATATTTCAAAAATATTAAATACTGATTTAGCTCATATTTCAATCAAAGCAACAACTACTGAAAAACTTGGATACATTGGTGAAGAAAAAGGCTTAAAAGCCTATGCCGTTATATTAATTTACAAATAGCAAATGAAAAAAACACTTGTTCTGGGTGCTAGTCCCGATTCGTTTAGACAATCGTATAAAGCAGTTAAAAAATTATTAAAAGAAAAATATGAAGTTATTGCATTTGGAATTCGTGTTGGCAAAATAATGGAATTAGACATTGAAACAGTAAGAAAACATTTTGAAAATATTCATACCGTATCTATTTATTTAGCACCTGAAAAACAGTTAGATTATTACGATTATATTTTATCTCTAAAGCCCAAAAGAATTATTTTTAATCCTTCAACTTATAATGTAGAATTTGCTGAACTTGCTAAAGAAAAAGGAGTTGAAGTATTAGAAAGTTGCACACTTATAATGCTTTCTGCCGAAGAATATTAGTTCCATTTATTAATATCTGCATTATTTTCAATCGTTTCTACATGTTCTATTTTAGGCAGAAAATCAAAACCAGTTAACGATTCTAAAGAATCAACCGTAATTGCAAATATTTTGTAATCTTTTGCTGAATTTTCATTCTTTATGAAAAATGCAATTGACTTATATTCAGGATAAGATATGTCGTAAATTGCTTTGAAAAAATATTCTGGAACTTTTACTTCATTTTTTCCAATTGTTGTTGTTGAATTTCCAAAATATGGTCCAGTGAAAATATAAAGGCTATCATTTTTTGATGCCCAGTTACGAATATCTTCTTCTAAATTTTTCCATGTTTTTCGATTAAAATCAGGATATTGCGGGCTCATATTGCTCATAAAAAATGTTTCATCCATTGCATTTTCCGACCATTTCATATCAGCAGCAGGAACTAAATGCCCACGGTCGAATCCACTTTTTTTATAATCGTTATTGTTGGCTGTTTCGGTAATGATATTTTTATCTTCTCTAAAATTGTCTTTTCTTTTTGCAGTACTATTTTTAATCATCTGTTTTGTAAGTATATATGCAGTCCAATCGGCTTGTTCGTTTTCTTCGTTATATGAAAGTTGAAAACCTTCATATTTTACAATCTGATGTGTAAATTTTGTTTTTGGAAGCCCGTCTTCAATTTTAGAAATTTTTAAAACGAAATTAATTGGTAAATCAGCTTTTATATCATCTTCAAATATGTGTAAATTGCTAATAATTAGAAATAAAGCTATTAGTAAAATGATTACGATAAGAATAATTGATTCAATTTTTTTCATATTTTATATTTTATTTTTGACAGGATTTACAAGATTTAAAGGATTTAACGTTTTAATCTTGTTAATCCTGTAATCCTGTCTAAATCTTTCTTTTGTTTATATTTTTTTAACAGGATTAAGAGGCTGTTTAAATTTCATTTATTAATTTTGTTAAGCATCAATCTAATCATAGCCACATGAACAAATGCAACACTAGTTTCATCGAATCTTTCAAAATCTTTCGACAATCTTCTATGAAAAGAAAGCCAAGCAAAAGTTCTTTCGACTATCCATCTTTTTGGCACAACTTTAAATTTATGTTCTTCCGTTCGCTTTACAATTTCAAGTTCAAAACCAAGGTATATTTTCACCCAGTCTATCAATTCTCCAATGTAACCACTATCTGCAAATACCTTTTTAATTGCGCCAAGATACTTAACCCTAAGTGCTTGCAAAACTTGTGTTGCTCCATTACTATCATGTATTCCTGCTGTGTGAACAATAATAATAAGTATCAAGCCAAGAGTATCAACTACAATATGACGCTTTCTCCCTTTAATCTTTTTTCCACCATCATAACCTACATTTCCTTCACAGACATTAGAGGCTTTTACAGTCTGGCTGTCAATTATACCAGCCGATGGAGAAATATTTTTACCTTTTTTAATTCTTACTTTTCCAACCAAGAAATCATGCACTTCTTCAAGCAAACCATTGATTGTCCATTTACGAAAATAATAATAAACACTTTGCCAAGGAACCATATCTTTCGGCATCATTCTCCATTGAATACCGGATTTTGCAACATACATAATTGCACTGAAAACATCTTTCAAAGAATATTTTCTTTTACGTTCTTCAGAATCAATAATATTTTTAATAACTTGCCACTGGCTTTCGGTCACATCACTAGGGTACTTTTTCATATTTATACAATTTTAGAGTTTGTACAAATTGAATATGTTTCTCAATATGTTTTCCGTAAGCCTTTTACATTTTATCACCTTGGGATTGTTAATCCCTATAAACAATTTTAAATTTAAACAGCCTCTTAAGATTAGAAGTCCACTCCAAAAAGTCCATTTCTGCTACAAAGCTGCACAAAAAAAGTTCAAATTGTATAATTCAGATTTTTAATTATGGAGTCAGGAGTTTAGGATTTAATAAACTATCAATTTTGAAGTTAACTGTTTATTATCTGAATTTAATGATATATAATATATGCCTTTTTGCAGTTCAGAAACATCAAAGCTTATTTTATTAAATCCGTTTGAAATTTCATATTTATATTTCTTAACATTTGTTCCATTTGAATTATACAAATTTATCAAAATAGAACCAGCCTTTTTAGATATATATTCAATATGTGCAATATCAGATGCAGGGTTTGGATAAATTTTTAAATCAGTAGTTTCTGATTGTTGAGTTAAGGTTTTTTCGGCTAAAGGACCAGCGTTTGATTCGCTTCTCCACAATCCACGTCCATGAGTTGCTGCATATATATAACCGTGATTTGTAACTCCGTTATTTCCGTTATTTTCAAATAGTTGTTGGGTTAACATAAATGTTGCAACATTTGGAAAGGAAGTTTCTTTACTCCATTGAACATAGGATTCAGTAATATCAGCAGTTGAAAATACGCCATATTCTGTACCTATTATTACAGTTTTAGAGTCGTTCCAGAAAATTAATGAAGAATAAACAGGCATTGAGGGTAAATTTCCTTGAGCTAATGTAAAGTTGCTTAAACTAGTCGAATTAGGACAAGTTGCAGCATTAGAACTATAATAAACATGATTATTTTCACCATAATTTCCAAGAGTAACAATTAAATTTTCAGGATTTTGAGGGTCAACAGCCATGCTTGTAATAGTTTGACTTCCAAATATCCCAATTAAATCTGCACTCAAGTTTTGCAATTGTGCTGTTGTTCTTTTATATAACAAACTATCAATTCTATAAATTCTATTTGGAGTAGCTATATATAAATAATTACCATCTTTTGAAAATTCAAGTGTTTCGACTAAACCAGAAATATTAGTAGCTGTATTTAAGATAGATGTAGAGGTAAAATCAAGAGGTTTTCTTGATATATAAATACTATTTGTCATTCCTAAAGCAAACATTGCCTGATAATAATCCTGAACTTTTATGGTTTCACCAGGATACAGAGTATCATTATTTTTAACGGTATAATTACAATAAATTTGTCTGTTATTTATTTTACTGGTTGCTACTACGTTAATAGTTTGTCCGGGATAAACAATTGGAGAACTTGATGGATAAGTATAAACCACAGAATCTGTACTTAATGAATCGTGGAAACTTTCCCATATTCTGAAAGGAGTTACGAAATTACCTCCTGAACCTCCAGTATAATAAGCACTCATTGATGTACCGTTATTTTGCGAACGGTAAACATTTCCAAAATAAGTTGACGAAAATATTACATTAGGATTCAGAGCAGAACAAAAAGCATATCCTCCATCACTACCTAAAATTTCTGTTCCAGTTGCAGGAGATGTTCCTGTACTAGTTATATACTGAGTACCGTTATCTTGTGTTCCACCTACAACTGCTCCAATTGGTGATGCAGCAACTGAATAAAATTGAGTAACATTATAACTATCATTTATTTCTGTAAAAGAATTTCCATTATTTACAGACTTAAAAACTCCACCATCGCAACCTACATAAAATGTATTATTTGTAGAATATGAAGGATGAAAAACAAAAGAATGAATATCGGAATGCACATAAGATGAACTTGATTCATTATTCCCTAACGAAATTTGTTCATAAATTCCACCTTGTAGTCTTTTCCATATATCAATTCCTCCAAGCAGGGTACTTTCGCTATTATTTGGATATACTGCAATAGAATTATCGTAAGTGCCCTGATAGCTGAATGGGTTAAACAAGCCATTATCTCCAGCAGCTATAATACTCCATGTAATTCCCTTATTTTTAGACTGATAAACATTTTCTAAAATTCCATTTGTTTGAATAGCTGAACAATAAATATAATCAGGATTTGAGGGTGAAAATGCAAACTCAAGACGACCTACAGATGGAGAAAGTGAAGCTTTAGTGTAAAGATTTATTAAATTTGAAATACAACCATTAACATTAAAAGTATCAACCGAATAAGGAATATCGATATAAAATTCATCAGAAGAAACAATCGAAAAAATTGTTCCAGAATAATTATAAGAATTAATTTCTGTTTTTAGTGATATTATGTCGCCATTATTAAGATTATGAGGCGATTGAGTTTTTACTTTTATAAAATCGTTAAAATATATTGCATGCAAATTTACTGAAACTCCAGATGTTAACGAACCCCACGACATTCCACCATCATCGGATTTTAAAATTGTTCCAGCATCTCCAACGATATAACCTACAGAACCTTTAAAGAAAATATTGTTAAGATTGGCTGATGTTCCACTATAAATAGTTGACCAGTTTAAACCTTCATCATTAGAATAAAGTATTGTTCCGTTTGTTCCAACAATAAAACCTTCTGATAAATTAATAAATAATACTGATTTAAAATTTTGAGTTGATGCGGTATAAATTGTTGTCCAAGATGTTCCTCCATTAATTGTTTTTTTAATAATTCCTGAATCACCTACTGCTATTACTTTTGAAATGCTTATACAATTTACTGAATTTAAATTATAAGATGTTCCACTACTCGAACTTGACCAACTTGTTCCACCATTTGCCGTTTTTTTAATTTTTCCTAAATCCCCTACAGCAAAACCAATTGCTGATGGTATAAAATCTACACAATGAAAATTCTCAGTTGTTCCTGATGTAATAGTTGTCCATGTTTGACCACTGTTTGTGGTTTTTAAAATCGTACCATTATAACCTACTGCATATCCAGAAATAGAAGAAACAAAATAAACGCTTTCTAATTGCGAAGTTGTTCCACTTGTTAAGGTTTGCCATGAATTACCACCATTATTAGTTTTATAAATTTTACCTGAATTTCCAACTGCAAAACCTGTTGAAACATCTGATTTTGAATATGAATAAATATGAGTATAGATTCCGCTTGTAACTGATGTCCATGAATTTCCACTATTTACACTTTTTAATACTTTTCCATTTTTACCAACCACTAATACCAAATTACTATCACTCTTTGTAATTGATTGAATATTCAAGTTAAATGGTTTACTATTAGCATAATAAGCTTTATTTCCAATTGAAGCAATTACGCTTCCATCACTTGCTACTTTAACATCGCTTGATATATCCTGATTATAACTTGGATTATTGTAATAATAATTATTTATAACAGGATTATACCAGCTACTTCCAGCATCGTCAGAAGCCATTAAACCTTTACTTGTTGAAGCATAAATCAGATTGGAAGTTGTTAGGTCTGTTGCAATTTCATTAACATTTACAAATATTTGTTTAACAGGTATTTCATTAATTGAATCATCAGACCATGTGGACGTTAGATGATAAAAGCTTTGCCCATGGTCGGTTGATTTCCAGATACCTGAACCGGCTAATCCTCCTGTGCCTGTTCCAGAATTATAATACATTCCTTCGCCGGTTCCTACATAAATATCACCATTAGAATCCTGACAAATTGATGCGATATTAATGCTATCCCAAAAATCACCATTTGTAACTTTTGACCAGGAACCACCGCCATTTGTTGATTTCCATAACCCCCCACCAACACCTCCGGCAAACATCAGGTTATTGTCAACATTATCAATTAATAAAGCTCTTGTTCTGCCTCCAACATTGTTTGGTCCCATTTCTGTAAAGCTAAGTCCAAGACTATTTAAGGATTTATTGTTCTGAAATACAGCAACAGCATCTTGTGCTTTAATAATATCATTAATGTCAATTTTGCCTGTTTGCAAATTTACTCTGCGTCTGTTTAGCCATTCGATAGCACCATTTGCATCTTGTTTCTTTTTATGGATTACTTGTTTATTATTAAAAACAGTTTTATTATTCGAATCAATTTTTAATGTAAAAAATGCAATTGTAACTATCAGCAATAATGTAAAATAATTTAGCATGATTTTCATAATTTGAGTTATTAAATTATTAACGGATGTTACACAAATACATTTTTTACCACAGAGTTCGCTGAGATTTTACACTGAGAACCTCTGAGTTCCGATTTTTATCGGGATTCTCTGCGAGTGTTTTCTCAGAGGTCTCTGCGGTTAATTCCTTTTTTTGCGTAACAAGAGTTATTAATTGGTTAATATTTTGTTTTAAGGGCTAAAGCCCTGAAGTTCTGTAT
>MENC01000205.1:26131-34713 GCA_001768155.1 Bacteroidetes bacterium GWA2_30_7 | reverse complement strand
AACTTCAAACAAAAATAATATGTACAACGAATTATTAAACAAAAATATAAAACTATCTGTGATAGGGCTTGGATATGTTGGATTACCAATTGCTTTAGAGTTTGCAAAAAAGATTTCAGTTATTGGGTTTGACATTAAGCCCGATAGAGTCGAAAAAATGAAAAATAAAATCGACCCAAGTGAAGAATTAAGTAGTAGCGATTTTGACAATTGCGACATTATTTTTACTGCAATTCCTGAAGACCTTAAAACTGCTGCGTTTCATATAGTTGCAGTTCCAACTCCAATAGATAGTCATAATTTGCCCGATTTAAAACCACTTCTAAGTGCAACAAAAATAGTTGCTCAGGTTTTGAAAAAAGGCGATTATGTTGTTTTTGAATCAACTGTTTATCCTGGTTGTACCGAAGACGATTGTTTGCCAATTTTAGAGAGCATTTCAGGATTAAAAGTTGGCATTGACTTTAAAATTGGTTATTCGCCCGAAAGAATTAATCCGGGCGATAAAGACCACACAATAAGCACTATAACAAAAATTGTATCTGGCTCAGATGCAGAAGCACTTGATACAGTTGCCAAAGTTTACGAATTAATTGTAAAAGCCGGAGTTCATAGAGCTTCAACAATAAAAGTTGCAGAATCGGCAAAAATTATTGAAAATACTCAACGTGATGTTAATATCGCACTGATGAATGAACTTTCGATAATCTTTAACAGAATGGGAATTAATACTTTCGAAGTATTAGAAGCTGCCGGAACCAAATGGAATTTTCTTAAATTTTATCCCGGGTTAGTAGGCGGTCATTGCATAGGAGTTGACCCATATTACCTTACATTTAAAGCAAAAGAGTTCAGATACCATTCTAAAGTTATAGATTCTGGTAGATTTGTAAACGACTCAATGGGATTTTATGTTGCAAAACAAACTGTAAAGAAAATTATTGCTGCCGGAAAAAATGTTTTGAATTGCAGAGTTTTAGTTATGGGAGTTACATTTAAAGAAAACGTAAGTGATATTAGAAATTCCAGAGTTGCCGATGTAATTAGCGAATTAAAAACTTATGGAGTAAAAGTCGATGTTGTTGACCCCCATGCATCATCTACTGATGTTAAACATGAGTATGGCTTTGAATTATCAACAATTAAAGGCAGTTACGATGCTGTAATTGTAGCTGTTAATCATGCCGATTATGTTAATTTAAACGAAGATTATTTTAAAAGTATAACAAACGAAAAAGCTATAATTTTTGACGTTAAAGGTATTTATAGAAATAAAATTAAAAATCTTACATATATTAGTTTATAATTTTATCCCTAATATATTGTAACGTAGCTTATTTGCTTAGTGTTTCTTTTTTTGTTTTTCATACTAGATTTCAGTAGTTGAGCATAGTTTTAATCCTATAATTTTAAAATATTCAATTAAGCATATCTAAATCTTCATTAAAAAAATTACATTTACAAAAAATATATAGAATTTCGTTTGATGGATATTACAGATGATGAGATATTAAAACTTGTCGAAACAGTTAAAGTAACTTCAAAGTACGACTTTTCGGATTATACCGAAAAATCTTTCAGAAGAAGAATAGAAAAAGTAGTAACTGATAATAAACTTTCTGTTGATGACTTACTTAAACGATTAAAAACTGATAAAACATTTCTTGAAAAAATAGTACGAGATATTACTGTTAATACTACAGAATTACTTAGAGACCCTAATGTTTGGATTACTTTAAGAGATAAAATTTTACCAGAATTAAAAAATAAAGAAAGTATAAATATCTGGCATGCAGGATGTTCTTCGGGACAAGAAGTTTATTCGATGTTAATAATGTTGAACGAACTTGGTTTATACGATAAAACAAATGTTTTCGGAACAGATTTAAATACCGATATGATAGAAGAATCTAAGCGAGCAATCTATAAATATCAGTTTAATGCAATTTATTTTGAAAATTTTGATGCAGTATTTAATTCCACAGAAGAGGTGGCTAAAAGAGGAAAATTATCTTACGACAAATATTTTACAATTGATAAAAATAAAGATTTAATCATAGTTAAAGATTTTTTAAAAAAGAAACCTTTTTTCAGAACCCACGATTTAGTAAACGACGATAATGTTTTTGGAATTTTCTTCGATTTAATAATTTGTCGAAATGTATTAATTTATTTTAATAATAAACTGCAAAACAGAGTTTTTGACTTGTTTCATCGTAGCTTATTTCCCGATAGCTTTTTAATAATCGGAATGCACGAAAGTATTCTAGGCCCATTTTCTACAAGACTAGAAAAGAGAGGATTATATTACAAAAAAAGACACGAATATTAAAATGTTAGAAGGAATTTCTTACACCGATACCAAAAAGCTTACTGCAATAATAAAAGAAAGATTTAATCTTGATTTTTCTAATTATGCAATGTCTTCGTTTCGACATAGAGTTTCAGTGGCAATTTCGAAATTTAATTTAGTTAGTGCCGATTCATTAATTGAAAAGCTATTAAATGATAGCTACATGTTTGATTTATTTTTGAAAGAGGTTTCGATATATACAACTGAAATGTTCAGAGACCCTTCTGCATGGAAATATATTTCCGAAACAGTTCTCCCAAAGTTAGCTTCTCAAAATGAAAAAATCAATATTTGGCTTCCAGAATGTACTTCTGGGGAAGATATTTATACAATTGCAATAATTTTAAAAGAACTTGGATTAACACAAAAAAGTAATATAACAGCAAGTTTTATTAGTAATTCATTAATGACTAGCTTTTCACAAGGATATGAAATTAAAAAAATGGAATTGAATAAATCAAATTATTTAAGATTTAACGAAAAAAATGATTTTTCGGAATATTATTCAATTTCAAATTATAAAGCATTTATGAATAGCGATTTATTGAAAAATGTTAGTATCGAAAAATTTTTAATAGCACCAATGATAAATCCTACAATGGTAAATTTAATTATATATAGAAATAAACTGATATTTTTTAATTCGATTTTGCAATTTGACGTACTAACGATGTTAACAAATAGCCTTGAATGTGGAGGTTTTTTATTTATTGGAGCAAAAGAAAATATTATTAATCCTGAGATGCGAAAACATTATAAAGTTATAAGCGAACACGAACGTATATATAAAAGAATCTCGAAAAACTAAAATGAAGAATAAAATAATATTAATAGGTGGTTCGGCAGGTAGCTTTTCGGTAGTAACTCAAATACTTACAGAGTTACCAAAAAACTTCAGAATACCAATTGTTTTATGTCTTCATAGATTAAAGCATGTTAGAAGTGGATTTGCAGAGGCACTTTCATTAAAATCATCAAATCCGGTAATAGAGCCATATGATAAGGATAGAATAGAAGAAGGAAAAATTTATATTGCTCCGGCTAATTATCACTTATATATTGAGGCACATAAGCATTTTGCATTATCAACAGAAGATTCTATAAATCATTCCCGACCATCAATTGATGTTACATTTGTTTCTACAGCAAGTGTTTATAAAGAAAATGTTATTGCAATAATTTTATCAGGGGCAAATAACGACGGAGCTTATGGCATAAAGCGAGTAAAAGATTTAGGAGGAATAACAATTGTGCAAAATCCTGAAGAATGCCAAGTAAGTACAATGCCTGTATCCTCTATTAGAATTATGAAACCCGATTTTATTTTATCAAGCACTGAAATTATTAAGTATCTTATTGATATTAATAATAAGGCATTCTTTGGAAAATAATTTATTACGACTTTCAATTTTAAAAAAAAGAGGCAATCTAATGATTGCCTCTTTTTGTATATTAAAACCCTAACCCTGAAAAAATACTCAAATACTAAAAACGGGATAAACCTCAACTTTAATTATTTAGAAATATTCAATAAAAAAGGCTACCTTACGATAGCCTCTTTTAAATTATAAAATTTATGAATAAAAATTAGTTGGGAAACTGAATTGTATCTTGTCCCGCTACCATCATATCCCTAATTTCTTGGTCTGTAAGTGTTTGTTGTGGCATTGCATAATCGCCAGATAAACAGCCATCTACAACATGCTCTCTGTCAATAGGCATTCCCCAAACTGCTTTATGTTGAACTTCGTGTGCATTAGTTCGAAACATTTTTCCCATAAATAAATTTTCACAATAAATATCAATTGATTTACCATCAGCACCATGGCAACTTTTACATTTTGCATTATAAACAGTTAAACCATTTGCTGCATTTCCGCCTTTACCAATATTTGAAAATGTTTTAGTTCCGTTTGGATATGCACCAGAGGTAGTTAAATCATAAAAATCATCAGTATTGTGTGAGGTTTCTTTAAGAAACTTAACAAGTTGCCAAATTTGTGAATCAGTTAATATTTCACCCCAATATGGCATATTGCTGGTATAAGATTGGTTAGTGCTTTTTTCTCTTCCACCTTCGTTTTTAACAGCATCAAAAACTTCACGAATACTGTGCTTTCTTGCCCATGAATATAAATCAACATCGGCAGCCATTGGATAAGTAGTCGATGGACCTTTATTGATAAGAACTCCATTTCTTCCTCGTAAATCCCAACCATGACAACTTTTGCATCTGAAAAAATTTGAATGGCTTTTGTCTGACATAACAGCAGTTGGTAGATAGTTAATTTCATTTAATGGGTGGTCATACAATCTTGCTCCAATTGTACCATCGGCAGCATCGTAAGCAGCCTGGTCGGCAGCAGTTACAGCACCATAACCATCAGTTCCATTAGTACCATTTGTTCCATTAGTACCATTTGTTCCATTAGTGCCTGGAGCGCCGTCATCTCCCTTTTTGCAACTTTGAGTTGTAGCGGTTAATATTCCAAGGAATAGAACCGCAATAAAATACATTTTCATTTTCATTTGTGTTTAAATTAATTGTTAATAGTTATAAAATTTTTATTGATTCAAAATTAGAGCTTAATAAATTACTCTACAATAACAGATATTTGGTATTTATTATACCATAAACTACGCAGAGCTTATCACATGTAAATAATATAAGTCAAATAAAAATGCTGATTATCACCTCATTAACAACTTGATTAAGACGCACGAGTTATTAAAAGTTGAAAATATTATTAAAAAGCATGTCAACTTATATTAACTCAAAGAATATTAAGATATTAACATATTTAAATCTTAAAAAGTATGTGTTTAATAACATCTTGTCAATACCAAATGTATGGTATTTTAATACCACATACTACTTAGTGTTTGTAAGAAAACTCCAAAAAACAAAAAACAAATGTCAAATAAATTCCAATTCTCAAAACTGTTTGGATATTAGGTATCGAAAATTCAATTAGTAAATGCGAATTTTTAATTTGAGATTTGATACTTGTAATTTGTTATTTTTATAAAAAAGTTGTTTTCTTCGCGGCACTAAATAAAAAAAACTGTCTTGATTTAAGACAGTTCCTTTTTTAATAAAAATCTGAAAACGAATAATTCTATTGATGAAATCCTGTTGCTTTGGTTGATAATTGTAGCATTGTTTTTTGTGAATATGAACCACCTTCACCATTTTCATCTTTATGACACTGATAACATACAAAAGTTAAAGGCAATCCTTTTCCATCAACATTTGCAAGCTTACCATCGGTACTAAAATACGTAATAACGGTATCAGTATTAATTTTAGCGATATGAGAACTAACATCTGCTTTATATTTACTATAAGATTTTGCAGATTTTCCTGCATAAGGCATGTGGCAGGTTACACACTCAATGCTTGTATTTCCAGTATGTTTATTGGCATTATATGTAGTTGAACTATGACAATCGGTACATTCTTTTTTAACGCCTTCGCCCGGTGCAACAGCATCATTTAATACCGATGAGTGAGGGTCGTGACAATCGTTACATCCAATAGAATTTGTTTTATGAGGGCTTGTTAACCATTCATCATATTGTTCGTGATGTTGGCTAAAGCCATCTTTAGCAGCAATCGAATAATCAGAATTTCTCGTATGACATTGCCCACATAATGAAGCATCTTTATTTAAAGTAATGTCACCGGCTAATTTAGTATTAGCATGTTTGTTTCCTTTACCATGACATGCTTCGCAATGAATTCCACCAGTAAAAAATTCACCCTCCATTCCTTCTAAGCCGTCTTGGCGACTTCCTCCATCGGCTACGCTTTTCCATCCTGTTGTATGACACTCACCGCAATCATATTTTTTTGTGCCAGGCGCAACAGCACTTTCATAGACTGACTGTGTACCTGCTACAAGATTATATTGTGATCCTGCAAGTTGAGTAACAATATAGCCTTTGTTATCAATAAATCTTGCCTTCCAGCCATAACCACCAATCATATAAGTAATAGTGCCATCGGTAAAACTGTAACCTGCCGGTGTAGGTGTTGTTTGTGTTCGGTAAGGAATTACAGGTTGCGAACCAGAAACTTTATTTAATTTATAAGGATGTCCACTTTTTATGAAATTATCATAAATAGTTGTGTGGCAACTTTTACATGCTTCGGAGCCAATGTATTTATCTTCATAAGTTATTGGTTTAACTGTATCGTAAATACAGGAACCATCGTCTTTTTTGGCTTTTGAATCATAATTAGTAGCCTTAGAATCTGTGCAACCTTCACGTTTGCAACCCGTGTTAGAAAAGTACATCCCCGATATTATCAGGAAAATACTCAAAAATTTAAAAATTTGTTTCATTTTAGTAATAATTTAAAAGTTAATATAAATCAAAGTTAAATTTCGTTAATTTTTAAGACAATACCATTAATCTTGTATGGCAGATACCATTTACTACGTATAAAAAATACTTTAACTCGATTTTAAGTATAATATAAATATGATTTTGGATAATCAATTAAACAATTTTTTTTGCGTATATTAATGATTTTAATTCTATTATGAATTTTTAATAAATTATATTCTGAAGCATATTAATTTTTTTATTAAATCCTGTTTTTTACAAAATTTTCTTCTAAAAAATGCTTTCAAGCATAATGATAAATTACAATAATCGAATGTTTGTAAACAGTGTTATAAAACATTGATTTTTAACAAGATTAAACTCTTTACTAAAATTGATTTTAATTGATATTTCAATATGGTAATAGTTTGTTATATTTTTAGATTGCTTCGTTCCTCGCAATGACGAATACCCTGACTGTCCGCACGTTACGTCATTGCGAACGCAGTGAAGCACCACAAAGTAGCATCAATGCAATAATATAAAAAACAATACATTGATAATCTGTTAATTTATAGTACCTTATAAAAATCTACTGAACTATTGATATGGAATAGAAAAACGAAAAATCCCTATCGGCATAATTTTCCGATGAATCGGAACCGGCTATTCTAATTAACGTTCTTTCGTAACCGTATTAAGAAGAGTATAAAAGAGAAAGGGTAGTTTAAACTACCCTTTCAAGTATAATCTAGTGAATAATTTCTAAGTGTATGAAAAAAACTAAACAGATTGTTAAAGTATGTCAAATTTTTATTCAATTAACCATCTAATAACGAAATATAATTGCACTAAATTAATTTAGTAAAAATACGTGTTATATAACAGCAATAAAATACCAAACGAATGGTATTTTATATACCATGAAATACTTATAGTTTGAAATATAAAACTAATCTATGTGCATACTCCGAAAAGTAATAAAACATTAAGTCCGAAAGTTTAATTTGTAAATATTTGCAGGTGAAACAACTATGACTATAAAAGATACACTATTTATCCCGATTTTTCAGAAAGAGAATGATAATAGAGAAGGGTATGCCACAGATGGTTATTGAGTAAAGTCGAAATATTGCACAATACTTATAATCAATTCTCGGGTCTGGTTTTATGAATTTAAGTTTTGAAATGCTATTTTAATACAACAATATTTTTATGAAAACTCTCACTTCCACAAGAAATATTTATTGAATAAACTCCACTCCCAAATTGAGAAATATCAATATTTTCGGCTAAAACAGTTTTGTTTTCATAATTCTTGGAAAATATAATTTGACCTGTAATATCATAAATCTGTAAATCAAAGTTTTTTGATTCGTTATTTTCAATAAAAAGCAAAAAGTTTCCATTATTCGGATTTGGATAAATATTTATTGAGTTGTTGATTATTGAGTTACTAATTGAAGTTCCCAAATTTTCGTAAGCTCCAATATCAATTCTTCCATTGCTTACACGTGGATTTCCTGCAATATCTATAGATGGTAAATTAAGTCCAGTTGTATCGGGTGTACCTGCATTTATGCAAGGAGAACTATCTTGTAAAGACCAGTCGGCTGTTGTACCATCATAAGATGTTCCGCTTTCGGTTGTGGGAGAGGTGAATAATGGGTCGGAGTCGAGATTGTTTTGGTAGGTTCCGGTGTAGAAATTTCCGTTAAGTTCAAAAGCAGATGAGCCACCTTGAACATTAAAGTTGTAAAAATTTGGGTCGCTATTTTCATTTTCTATAAATATTTGAACACCACTAACGTTTGCAGTATTTCCATATAAAATTGAATTCTGTATTGCAGGATTTACATTATCTTTAAAATAAATTGCACCACCTTTATTTGAATTA
>MENC01000205.1:25517-26092 GCA_001768155.1 Bacteroidetes bacterium GWA2_30_7 | reverse complement strand
TTGCTATAACAATAAATAGCTCCTCCATGATTAGCAAAATTATTATAAAGACTATTATTATTTACAATAAGACTACTACCACAACAACATATTATTCCTCCGCCATCATATTCTGCATAATTATTATTAATAATATTATTTGCAATAATTGCACTACTTGAATAACTAAAAATCGCACCACCCCAATCAGATGAATTTTCTGAAAATGTATTATTAGCTATTTTAGGGGTACTCATTTCACAATATAAGCCACCTCCATGACTCGAATAATTTTTACCAATATTATTATTTATAACCTTTGCCTCACTGTTGTATTCACAATAAATACCTCCTCCATAATCATCAGCGAAATTATTAATTATAACATTGTTAGTAATTATTGGGCTAATATTTCCTCTGGAATAAATTCCTCCACCATAAGTATCTGAAACGTTTTTTTTTATGATGTTGTTACTAATTGTTGGATTACTAAAGTAACAATATATTCCAGCCCCAGCACCATTACTCGTCTGGCTAAAGTTGTTAGATATTAAGCAATTAGATATTAAGGCTTTTGAAAAATAAAAATAAAAAGC
>MENC01000205.1:22700-25497 GCA_001768155.1 Bacteroidetes bacterium GWA2_30_7 | reverse complement strand
CAGACCCACTTGCTTTCCCATACTGTACTTTACAATAAACAAATTTAGAACTATCATTAGTAGTTGGAGTATTATCAAATCTAATCCCTTTCCAACCAGTAGTTGTATCAGAAGCTGTAAAAGTAATCGTATCGCTTATAGTTCCAATTGCAAGTACTCGCCCTTGAACATAAAATTTATAATGTCCTTGAAAATTCACAGTAACACCCGGTTCAATTGTCAAAGTTTGCCCATTTGGAATTTGGATACTTCCATTTATTAAATATGGCGAACCTGCAAGCGTCCATGTACCGCTTACATTGCCGCCGGAAACAGTGGTTTGGGAAAATGTTTTGTTATAATAACAAATAAATGATAAAATAATAATACAGATGTTCAGCTTTCTCATAATTTTTTAATTTAATATTCAAAATACTGTTAGTTAATTTCTTAAAGGGCTAAAGCCCTAAACTTTTACTTTTTTCAATTACCACGCCCTAAAGGACGTGGCAATTAAATGATTGTATATTAATCATTTATCAAAACTCTCTTATAAAAATCTCTGCTTCCATCAGAAATTTTTACTAAATAAATTCCACTTTCCAAGCTCGAAACATTAATGTTTTCTTTTAAAACTGCCCTGTTTTCAAATTTTTCGTTAAAAACATTTCTTCCTGAAATATCGAAAATATGTAGTGAAATTGCCTTATTGCCAGCGTTTTCAATTTCTAAAATAAAGTTTCCGTTGTTGGGGTTTGGGTAAATGCTAATATTTTCATTAATTAAATCAATATTCTTATTTTCTGTTAGAATAATATTTATACTATCTGTATAAGAGAATATTGAGCCTTTAAATCCACCATCAATAGATTGAACATTAACATAATATTTGCCGGTATCAAGATTGTAGATATATAAAACTGTATCAGATTTTGTATTTCCCTCATTAACAATTCGATGATATCCATTACTCAAATCAGACATTGAAGAAAGCGTGCAATTTGTTATACCAGATTTTTGAATATTAATATTATAAGTTAACGATTGTTGAGGTGTTTCAATATCATTTCCTGCACTCCATTTTACTTTTAAAATGTTATTATCCTGACTACAAATGAGATTAACAGGAGGAGATGGCTGGTTATTTGACGATAAACTATTGTTATTAAATATAACGGAATTATTCTGATAAGTTGAATATAATGTACTAAAGATAAAGTCTAAATCGCCATCATTATCATAATCGGCAAATTTGGAAAAGGATGTGTAGTATGTAGAGGGAATATTAGTTAGATTGGTTAAATAGTAGTTTCCAAATACATTATTAAGGATTTTTCCACCGAGCAAAACGTCATAATCGCCATCATTATCGTAATCGCCATATTGAATTGAATTGCTATTGATTCCACTATTAACAGATGAGTTAAGTGTAAAAATACCACTGCCGTTATTAGCATAAAAAAACGTATAATATTCAGAGTCGGTATTATTGAGCTTGCCATAAACAATTATATCGTTATCGCCATCGGTATCAAAATCAAAAATTGCAAAATTGTCGTAATTAAAACCAACAATTATATTTGGAATCATTGAAAATGTTTCATCTCCAATATTTTTATAGACAAGAATTGAGTCGTCATAACTTTTTGATAAAATAATATCAAGCCAACCATCATTATTTATATCCTTGAAAACAACAAATTTTGAATAATTTTCGATACCTGTATTTACTTCTGTGAAAGTACTATTCTTATTATTTTTATATAGTTTAGTGAAATAATTATATGATGTTGAATTTCTTCCATTCATTAAAATATCTAAATAGCCATCATTATTATAATCGCCCCATGAACATGTTCCATAGTTTAATCCTAATAAAGAAGCACTTAGGTTGCTAAACACACCATTGTTATTTTTATAAATTTTAGCAATTGTTTGAGAGCCTGTATATCCTGTAACCAATAAATCTAAGTCGTTATCGTTGTCATAATCGCCCCAAGCTGCATTCCCTTCGCTAACTCCTGTTAAATTTGCGTTAATGTCGGTAAAATAAGCAGAACCATCATTTCTGAATATTTTTGTTATATAAGCATAATTCTTGTCCTGCCCGGTTATTATTAAATCTAAATCACCATCATTATCATAGTCGCCCCAATCTGATGAACCATTATTTACAGCAGGAATATTGGTTGTTAATTGAGAAATGCAAGGTGAAATATAAATACTATCAATATATAAATTGCTATATTCATTATTGTAGAAAACTAATAGTGTCGGAATTTTTAATCCAACAGAAGTCCATTTAACAATGTAAGGTCCTTTACCTGAACCTGAAATTACGGTTGCCCCATCAAAATTCCAAGAAAAAGTTGCAGAATCAGGTGCAGTGCCTGTATATGTTAAGGTTACTGAATTACTTGTGCAACCAGTTTCATTTAATGAAAATCCTGCTGTTAATGGTATAGTTAGACTATCTGTAACTGAAAATGACGAAGATATAAAGGAGTTATCAATTGCCTGAACTTTGTAATGTAATTTTGTGCCAACGCTAAAATTAGCAAGAATAAAAGTATAGGTTGTATCAAATTGTGAATTTCCAAAGTCAGCAATTTTTCTGAATCCATTAATTGTATCTGACATAGAAGATTTAACAATACTTAATGAATCACTAATTAGTAAGTTATATGTTAATGAATTTTGAGACGTTTGAGCATCATGTGATTTGTTCCAAGAAAATATAATCGAATTATTTGTGTTTGTGTAACTAAGACCTACTGGTATTTCTGGTTTTGTATTTTGGGTTGGATAACTATTATTA
>MENC01000205.1:11802-22680 GCA_001768155.1 Bacteroidetes bacterium GWA2_30_7 | reverse complement strand
ATGCAGCTTTACCTTGATAAAGGGCTTCAATTCCGGTATTTAATTTAGTAAAATTATCATTATTGTCGTTACGATAAATTAATGAATATAATTTATAATCATCAATCCCATTTAGAAAAAAATCTAAATCTCCATCATTATCATAATCACCCCAAATAGCTGAACCTGACCTAACTCCCTGAATATTTAATTGAATATTTGTAAATATATTATTTCCATCATTTCTAAATATCAATGTTTTTGCACTAATGTAACCAGATTTAGTTATCAATAAAATATCCAAATCGCCATCATTATCATAATCGCTCCATGAAGCATTTCCATTACTACCGCTATAGAAATTTGCGTTAATATCAGTAAAAATTAAATTGTCATTTTTATAAATTTTTGTATTACCACCATTAATCAAGATGTCTAAATCGCCATCATTATCATAATCGCCCAATTCGCAAGACCCATAATAATAAAACAGTGGAATAGATGTAGTAATTAGTTGAAACGTATTTCCATCAACATTCAAATAAACTTTTACTCCTGCCGAACCGTTAACAACAATATCCTGCAAACCATCATTATTCAAATCACCAATGGCAGATGAGCTATTGCTTTGACCAATAAAATTATAATTTTGATATGTAAATGTTCCATCGCCGTTGTTCTTATATAATTTTGTTATACTTGTACTATTTGAGAGACCTGAAACAAAAATATCCAAGTTATTATCGTTATTAAAATCGCACCATTTTAAACATCCATTTTCAACTCCTGGAATAATTGTGGTAATTTCGGTGAAAATATTATTAAGGTCGTTTCTATATAATTTAAAAACATCACTTGTTTCATCAAAACCTGTAATTGCTAAATCTAAATCATTATCGTTATCATAATCACCCCATGCGACAGAACTTTTATATAAGCCCTGTAGTTGTACATTAATATCTGGTAAGTAATCGTAATTGCAATTTGTACTGAAATCATCAACAAAAACATAATGCTTTGTTGTATCTGAGTAATATCCATTATAGCTTACTGATAATGAAATTTCTTTAAATCCAGTATCTGCCCATTGAATATAATATGGACCTTGTCCTGTGCCATAAATAATGTTGCCACCATCAAAATCCCAAGTATAACTACCAATGGAGTCCACATTTCCTTTGTAAGTAATTAGCAATGTATTTTCTAAACATATTGTATCTGAGGCTAATTCAAAAATTGATGTTGGATTTACAAAAAAACTGTCGATATTAGAAAACAACGAACCCACATAACTATTATCAATTGTCTGAATTTTATAATAATACCAACCCATTGAAAGATTATTAATTACATAAGTTGTATCAAGAAAAGCATTTCCAATTGATGATAATTTTCTTTTTCCTGTTGTTAAATCTGCAAGTGGAGAAAGAATATTCATATCATTTTTTGTTGTTCCAATTCCAATATTATATGTTAATCCATTTTGTGGAGTTTCATTATCTGAAGATGGATTCCAACTGATATTAATTTTGCTGCCAATTTGATTATAACTTGTATTTTGAGGAGAATTAGGAGGTGTGTTATTATTTTCAAAATTATTTATATAATAATAAATGGGATTGTAAGAATAACTATTAGGATAAACAATTACATCCAAATTAGAATCATTGTTTAAATCAGCTAACGAAATATTTTTTAAGTCAGATGTGGGAAAATTCGCATTAATGTTAGTGAAATTTTCATTTCCTTCATTTAAGAATAATTTAATTTGTGAAATTGAGTTAGATAAATCATAACTACTGCATAAAAAATCCAACAACCCGTCACTATCATAATCACCCCATTTTATGGCAGTTGTACGTGCATAGCTAAAATCGCCAGAATTAATATTAAGATTTTTTTCTATGAAATTAAAATTTCCTTGATTTATGTAAAGAAGTGTCATATAAATTTCTCCATTATGACCGGTAATAATTATATCATTATCTTCATCGTTATCATAATCGCCTAAATCAATTGAAGTTTCAAAAGATACTAATCTTTGATTGAATACAAGTGTAAATGTTCCGTTACAATTATTTTTATAAATATAAGTTATATCTGAAGGATAATTTTCACGTCTTCCAGAAATAATTAAATCCGCATAATTGTCATTATTTAAATCTCCCCATTTTGCATTAGATTCATAAAATCCTACAATATCTGTGTCAATATTTTTAAAATTATCATTTCCTTCATTTTGATAGATAAATGAATAGCCTTTAGTATCAACTCTTCCAGATAAATAAATATCAAGGTCGCCATCATTGTCATAATCAGCCCATTCTGCACATCCATATTCTAATACTGGCATTGATGGTATTATAACCGAAAAATTATTGTAACCATTATTTTTAATTATTTTAATACTACTATTTTGGCTACTATAATTGCTGTAATAGAGTAATACATCTATAAACCCATCATGGTTATAATCACCTACATTAAAATTAGTGATATCATCCACCGAATAATCATCAATTATATCTATTGGATAAAAAGTACCATCGCTATTACTAAAGTAAATTCTTGCAACATTATTATAATTAGCATTATCTGTTCCTATTACAAAAAAATCTAAATCATTATCGTTATCAAAATCAGCACTTGTTACCCTCATATCATGCATATCAAAATCTAAACTGTCATTAACAAAACAATTTTCAATATATATCTGAAAATAAGCAGTATCTGTTATCAGAGTATCTTGAGTAACAAATAGTGAAATAGTTTTCATACCAGTATCTGCCCATTGAATAAGATAAGGTCCTTGACCAGTTCCAGAAGTAATAATTCCTCCATCAAAATTCCAATTATAATTTGCTGTTGTTATTGCATTTCCCTCATACTCTATTTGAGTAGGAGAATTAGAACAAGATAAATTATGGCTTGCTTTAATTATTGCATTTAAGCTTACAAAAAAGCTATCTGTAGTTGAAAATACTGAGCCTTCAAGTTCGTTATCAACAGTTTGAACATTATAATAATATTTGCCTACAGCTAAGTTTTTTATCATAAAAGTTGTATCTTCCTGTACATTTCCTGTGTTGGGAATTTTTTTAAACCCTGATGATAAATCAGACATTGGCGACACTTTATTTATTCCATTTAATGTTGTTCCTATTCTGATATTGTAGTTAAGGTTTGATTGCGGAGTTTCAATATCTGTTCCTGGTAACCATGAAATTATTTCTTTGTTATCAATCTGTGTGTAATAAGAGCTTGCAGGAGGATTTGGCTTATTATTAGAATTTAAAAATTCATTTTTGTATAAAATAGTTTTTCCAGAACTGTTTGAATCTACTCCGGTAATTAATATATCCAAATCACCATCATTATCATAATCGGCAGGCTCAATGGATGTTACGTAAATTTGTATAAAAGCCTGATTAATATTAGTAAATGTATTTAAGCCTTCGTTTCTGAAAATTGAAAAATAATCGCCATTATTGCCATATCCTGAAACTATAATATCTAAATCTCCATCATTGTCAATATCTGCCCATTTTGAAATTCCATAAGCAACACCATCTATGTTAGTATTTACCTCGCTAAAAACAAAATTACCTTCGTTTTTATATAATTTTGAATAATAATTTGTATCAATAACCCCTGTTAAAAATACATCTAAATCTCCATCATTATCATAATCACCCCAAGCAGTTGAACTGTAATATAAATTGGGGAAATTTGTATTAATATTATTAAAAGAATTACCATTATTATTAGAATATAAAAAACTTTGATTATTACTTATGTAACCAGTACCTGAATAAAAAAAATCAATAAAGCTGTCATTATTGAAATCACCAATTGAAGATGAACTATTTGAAACACCATATAAATTTGCCTTTATATCAGAAAAAGTGTTGTTTCCATTATTTTTATACACTCTCGCAATATAACCAGATGTATAACTATTTCCCGATAAAAATATATCCTGTAAACCATCTTTATTATAATCAAACCAGTTTGCACTTCCGTAACCACAACTAACCAGTCCTGAGGCACTGCCAATAAACGTATTACCATTATTACGATATATTTTTGTAACAAAATTATTATAATTTTGATCACCAGATATAAGAAAATCCAAGTCTCCGTCATTGTCATAATCGCACCATGAAACAATTCCATCGCTTATTCCTGTTGCCGTAAATGAAGTAACAGCAAATGAGTCTATACCATTATTTTTGTATATTTTGGTAATTTTACTTCCAGATGAACTTCCACAAATAAGTACATCTAAATCGTTATCATTATCATAATCTCCCCATGCTGCATAACCCGCATAAACATCTGGCAATCCAGAATTAACAATTGTAAATGTCTGAGAATAGGAATTGAAAAAAAATAATATTAAAAAAAACGATATGTAAACTGGCTTTTTCATATTGATTAATTTTTTTAATTATTAATTAGTACCCTTTTATAAAAATCCTTATTTCCGTCCGAAATTTTCACCAGATAAATTCCACTTTCCAGGCTTGAAACATTTATGTTTTCATTTAAAACCGACCTGTTTACAAACTTTTCATTAAAAACATTTCTTCCTGAAATATCGAAAATGCTTAGTGAAATTGCCTTATTGCCTGCGTTTTCAATAGATAAAATAAAATTTCCGTTGTTGGGGTTTGGATAGATATTTATTGATAAGTTTTCTCTTAATTCTTCAATTCCTGTAACGACAACATTTACAGTATAAGTTGCAGATGAGGCATTTTCTGCAATTACAGTATAGTTTTGAGAACTTGAAAAATCGTTTATAGTTGTTCCGCTAATTTGCTGAACATTATTTACAATAACATCAGTTCCGGTATGAGTAAATGTTGCAATCAGATTTGTTAGAATTGAACCGTATGGAACTGTTGCTGAAATAGTTTTGGCACTTTCGTTAATTGTTGCAACTACAGCGGGATTATAATTTTGGAAGCTGAAAGAGGTTATCGCTTTTTGGTTGCTGGCACCGCTTGGGGCGACTTTAATAAAAACAGAATATGTATTTATGCTACCGTCTTCTGCAATAACGCTATAATATATAATGTTTGTGAAATTTTGTGCTGCATTTGATAATGGTGAAATAGAAACTCCTGTATGAGTTATTGTAGGTGTTAAATTTGTAATATTTGTGCCATAAGGAACAGTAACGTAAATTGTACCATTATCATTATCAATCACTCCAAATGGATTTGGGTTTATCGAAAGAAATTTAAAAGAGGTTATATAATTTGATTCACTTGGGTAAATAAAAATATTATTGTAAATTGTATCGGCGATACCACACTCATTTGAAACAATAACTTTTATATTATATATGCCTGAATTATAATAAGTATGCGAAATTTCTGAAATTATTCCAGTTGTATCAATTATTGGGGAGCTATCGCCAAAATCCCAGGAATAAGATAATCCACCTGCTGCAAAAAAATCAATTTCATCACCTGCTCTATATGTAATGGAATAATCATAATTAAACCCACCATTTACCGGAACGTTATCTTTTATAGTTACTTGAATTGAATCGGTAAAACTATTTCCACAACTATTTGATAAAGTTAATTTGGCAATGTAAATGCCCTGCTGTGAATATTTGTGATATGAAACGTTTAACAAATAATTAAAATACTGGTATTCTTCGGTTTGTGTTGTGATTGTTCCGTCTCCAAAATCCCATAAATAACTATAACTATTTGGTGTTACAAAAAACATAACATCTTCATTTGTACAATGTTCAGTATAAAAATCACCATAAATAAAATCACTGCTATTTAGACTAATATTTTGACTTACTGTTATAGTAGTTGTTTCTGTTGATTGGTTTCCACAAGAATTTGTTGCAGTTACAGTTACAATGTATGTACCTGTTGATAAAAATGAATGTGAAATATTATTACCTGAAACATTTGAACCATTTCCAAAATTCCATGAATATGAATATGCTGCTGGCTCAGCTCTGAAAATTGCATTTTCATTTGGACAAACTTCCGATTGATTATCAATATAATAAATATATGGCGGAATATCAAAATCAATAACATTAACAAATCTGTAAAGTATTTTTTGGCTACCGCATTGATTAGTAATGGTTAATGTCATATTAAAACTACCAAAGGAATTATAAGTGTGAGATATGCTATTGCTTCCATTTTCAATAGTTCCATCGCCAAAATTCCATAAATAAGAACTGTATCCATTTTGAGCTGTAAATAGAACTGATTTTGAATCACATGAAGATAAAATATCTAAATAAATATCACTTTCAAAAACAGGCATATCTGAAGCAACTATTATAGATTCCGTAATAGTAGAATCGTTGCCACATTCGTTTGAAGCTGTAAGTGAAATTACATAAATTCCTTCAATAGAGTAATAATGTATTCCATCTTGTTGAGTGGTTGTTGTGCCATCACCAAAGTCAATTAATAAATTATCAGAAGAATTTGAATAGTATGAAAAATTTTGCTTAGGACATACAACTTGTTCACTTGTACCTAAATATAAATAATCGTTATACGGAATTTCAGTTGATATTTCGATATTATAAAATAATGTAGTATCGGCTCCACATAAATCTGTTAGTATTACAGAAACCTGATAAGTTCCAGAATTAGAATATGTGTGTTCCATATTGTAAGATGTAGTAGTTGTATCAGTTCCATCATCGAAATTCCAAAAACGTGAAATAATATTTTCACCATAAGCCTCAAAATAAATTGAAGAGTTTGGGCATGAAAAATTTGTACTAACATTTAAGTAGGCATAATTTATTATGGAGTTATTTGTTACCCTAACTGTTTTAGTTATAGTAGTTGAATTTCCACAGTAATTGGTTGCCGTAAATGAAATTGTATAAACTCCCTGATTAGTATAAAAATGTGTTCCAGATGAAGTAGTTGAGTTTGTTCCATCGCCAAAATCAATATAAATTTCAGAAATATTACTATAATTTGTGTAATAGTCGAAAGTTTGATTAGGACACACTACAGAATCAGAAACAGATAAATACATATAGTTTGAACCGTTTATTGTATCAACAACATTAACAGAAGTATATAAGGTAGTATCATTACCACAATGATTTAATAATTTCACAGAAACGTTATAAGTCCCAAGCGAAGAAAATGTATGATAAATGTTTGAATATGTTGTGTTAGTATCAATAGTTCCATCATCAAAATTCCAAATGCGTTTAATAATATCGTTTCCATTTGTATAAAAACTTATTTCTACATTTGGACAAATAATATTTTCTGAAACATTTAATGATGCATTTGTAATTGGAATATTGTCAACCACAGTAATTATTTCAGAACTTGAAGCCGTGTTTCCGCACTCATTGGTTCCTATTAAAGTTACAATATATTGTCCTATACTTGAATAGCTATGGTCAAGAAATACTTCGCCGGTAGTTCCATCACCATAATCAATCGTATAGTCGTAATTGGAATTATTGCCCCAACTTGAAATTGAATAATCAACTTCTTGATTAATGCAGATTATAACTGAATACAGATTTATAATAAAATCAGCTGATGCAGGCAAATCGTTTTCTACATAAATTGTATAATATAATGTTGTATCGTTATTGCAATAATTTGAAATTTTTACCGAAACCTGATAAGTTCCGATGGTATTATAAGAATGAGAATTAGAGCTACTTGAAGAAGAAACCATTGTTCCATCGCCAAAATTCCATAAATAAGATAAATCATTTGATGCATTTGCATAAAAATTAATTGTTGTATTCGGGCATACATTACTGTAATTCGCATCAATATATGCATTTATTACAGGAATATTTTCATTTACTTTAATTGTTTCGTAAACTGATATGCTGTTTCCACATTCATTTAATGCAGTTAGTGTAATTGTATATGTTCCTGTGGCTGAATAAGTATGTGTTCCCCAATCATCTGAACTTGATGTTCCATCGCCAAAACTAATTAATATACTTCCATTTGCATCTGCATGATAATCGAAAGATTGATATGGACATACTTCTGTTGTGTAAATATTCAGATAAACATTTCCCTGCAAATCGTCTGATACTAAAATAGTTCTTGTTATAGAAGCACTATTTCCACATTCGTTAGTAGCAGTTAATGTTATTACATGTGTACCCATAGTTGAATAAGAATATGAACCATAAGCTAATGTACTTGAGTTTCCATCGCCAAAATCAACAATAAAATTATTTCCAGATGAGCTAACATTATATGTGAAATTTTGATTCGGGCAAATTTCTGTTGAATAAATGCTTAAATCAATATAATCTGTAAATGGAATACTGTTAGTAACCAAAATAGTTTTTGAAATAGAAGAATCGTTTCCACAACCGTTAATCGCTCTTAAAGTAACAGTATAAGTGCCGGTATTTGAATAAGAATGTGTTCCAGAAGTTATTGTTGAAATTGTTCCATCACCAAAGTCAATGTACATACTATCATTTGAGTTTACACTTGAATTGTAGTTAAATAATTGATTTGGACAAACTTCTGTTTCATATAAATTCAAATATAAATATCCTGAATATGGTATTTCGGAAGTAACCAAAATGGTTTTTGAAATAGAAGAATCGTTTCCACAACTGTTAATAGCTGTTAAAGTAACTGTATATGTTCCAGTATCTGCATAAGAATGAGTTCCAGAACTTGTATTTGTAAATGTACCATCTCCAAAATCAATATATAAGCTATCATAAGAATTTACACTTGAACTATATGAAAATGACTGATTTGGACATATATTGGTGGAACCCAAATACAACGACAAATAACCAGAGTATGGCAAATTATTTTTTACATTAATTGTTTTTGAAACTGAAGAATCGTTTCCGCAAACATTTGTAGCAGTTAATGTTATTGTATGTATTCCTAAATCAGAATAAGAATGTTCGCCATAATATTGAGTGCTTGAAGTTCCATCGCCAAAGTTGGTAATAAAAGTATTTTCAGATGCCACATTAGAATGATATTCAAACGGTTGATTGGGGCAAACTTCATAATCATAAACACTTAAATAAATATAATCTGAATATGGAGCATTATTCGTAACATTTATAGTATTAATTATTGATGAATCTGCACCACAAAAATCTGTTGCAGTAGCTATAAATATGTAAATTCCAGTGTCTTGATAAGTATGATAACCATAACTTTGAATAGAAGATGTACCATCGCCAAAGTCAATATTTAAAGAGTTTCCATAGGAACTTAGATTATAATTGATTTCCTGATTTGGACAAATTTCATTTTTATTAATATCTAAATTTATATAATCTGAAAAATGTGTATTATTTGTAACTAAAATAGATTTAGAAATACTTGAATCATTCCCGCAAATATTTGTAGCTGTTAATGTTACTATATAAACTCCCGTATCCTGATAAAAATGAGTTCCATAATTTTGAATACTTGAAGTACCATCTCCAAAATTAACTGAATAATTATCTCCTGCTGCATCTATATTATAATTAAATTCCTGATTTGGACATACCGATGTTTCATTAATAACTAAGTACAAATAACCTAAGTACGGTGTACTATTTGAAACAATTATAGTTTTTGATACAGTAGAATCATTTCCACATTTATTAGTAGCTTTAAGCGAAACAATATATGTCCCTTCAGTAGTATAAGTATGATATCCATTGTTTTGAGTTGAAGTAGAAGTTCCATCACCAAAATTTATGGTATATGAATTATTATTTGTAGAACTATAATAAAGAATTGATTCATTTGGACAAATTGAAGTAACTTCGATATTCAAATTTATTGTTCCTAAATATGGTGTATTATTTGAAACAATAATAGTTTTTGAAACAACTGAATCGTTTCCGCAAACATTAGTTCCAGTGAATGTTATAACATAAGTTCCGATATTTGTATAGGTGTGATAACCACTGCTTTGCGTTGTTGTTGTTGTTCCATCACCAAAATTAATTAAAAAAGTATTTCCGCTTGTTATTGAGCCATTATAATAAAATGATTGATTTGGACAAACTAATGAGTCATTGATACTCAATGTTAATGTAGCAGAAAAAGGTGCATCATTTGAAACAATAATTGTTTTTGAAACAGAAGAATCATTTCCACATTGATTTGTAGCAGTCATAGTTATAATGTATGTGCCGGTATCAGAGTATGTATGATAGCCGCTGCTGTTATATGAATAAGTGCTATCTCCAAAATCAATAACTAAATAATTTGCACTTGTATTAGTAGTGTAATGAAAATATTGATTTGGACAAACTATTGTATTATTAAGAGTCAGTCTTAAACTATCAGAATATTGAAGGTTATCAAAGATATAAACAGTGTCCTGTAAAATTATTGTATTTCCTAAAGTATTTTTTAAAGTTAAACGAATTGTGTAATTTCCAACTTCATTGTATGTGTGAATTGTTGAATTATTACTTGAATTATGATATGTTCCATCGCCAAAATCCCAAGAATATGTTAAAATACTATCACCGATTACATTTAAAGTTATGTACATTCCAGGACATTGGGGGTTTTTACTAATAGTAAAATATTCGTCTGATTCTATACTTTTTTGCAAAATTACATTCGAATCCTGTTTGTTTATTTGTGCTGATAATGTAAAAAAACAGTTAAATAATACAGCTAATAAAAAGAATTTCAGGTATAAATTTTTCATAATCACTTTGATTAATTAATTTGATAATAGTCTATTTTCAATAGTTCGTTATATTTCTTCATTATTCATTTTTGTAAAAGGGCTAAAGCCCTAAATTTGTATCTGTTAATTAATCCACGACCTGAAGGTCATGGCAATTGAAATTGTTTATTTTCAGATGTTTATAAAAATATACCGAACCATTGCTATTTTAATACAACA
>MENC01000205.1:0-11773 GCA_001768155.1 Bacteroidetes bacterium GWA2_30_7 | reverse complement strand
AGAAATATTTATTGAATAAACTCCACTCCCAAATTCCGAAATATCAATATTTTCGGCTAAAATAGATTTGTTTTTATAATTTTCAGAAAATACAATATTTCCTGTTATATCGAAAATCTGAATTGTAAAGTCTTTATAATCTGAATTTTTAATAAAAAGCAAAAAGTTTCCATTATTCGGATTTGGATAAATATTTATTGAGTTATCGGTTATTAGGTTATTGATTGAAGTTCCCAGATTTTCGTATGCTCCAATATCAATTCTTCCATTGCTAACTCTTGGATTTCCTGTAATATCTGTAGATGGTAAATTAAGTCCAGTCGTATCGGGTGTACCTGCATTTATGCAAGGAGAACTATCTTGTAAAGACCAATCGGTAGTTGTGCCATCGTAGGAAGTTCCGCTTCCGGCTGTGGGGGCTGTGAATAATGGGTCGGAGTCGAGGTTGTTTTGGTAGGTACCTGTGTAAAAATTTCCATTAAGCTCGAATGCTGATGAGCCACCTTGAATGTTGCAATAATAGAAATTTGGATCGCTGTTTTCATCTTCTAAATAAATTTGCATACCGCTTGTTGATGCAGTATTTCCCCAAATATTATTATTTTTAAGTGATGGGTCTGAATTATATTGAAAATATAAAGCACCACCATTTGATGCACTATTATTTGAAATCGTATTGTTTGATAATTCTGAGTTACTAGATGAAAAGGTTATTCCGCCACCATAAAGTGCTGTATTATTGAAAACAATATTATTTGATATTACAGTGATTTCGTTAGCACTACAATATATTCCACCTCCATAATATGATGCTGTATTATTTGAGATTGTATTATTAGATATAATTAAACTGTAACCAGAACAAGACACTCCACCACCAAATCTTCCAGAATTATTTGAAATTCTATTATTAATAATTTCATATTCTCCGGATGAACAATAAATACCTCCTCCACTGTAAGAAAAATTATTTGACATCGTATTATTAGTAATTTTAGCAACACAACCAGTACAATAAATGCCGCCTCCATAACAACCATTAGAGAAGTCAGAATACGCATAATTATTTAGAATGATATTATTAGAAATTATCAAATTACCTCCATCACAATAAATTCCTCCACCGTAAACAGCTCTATTATTAAATATGTTATTATTATTTAAAATAGGGCTACTATTATCGCAATAAATTCCCCCACCATCATATAAATTTGAATTATTATAAATGGAGTTATTAATAATAATTGGATTGCTGTTAAAACAATATATTCCACCGCCATAATTTGAAGCATAATTAAAGCTAATACTACAATAAGAAATGATTGTTTTAGAAAAATTATTAAAATAAAAAGCACCCCCATTATAATCTGTATCATTTACTCTCCCATACTGTACCTTACAATAAAAAAACTTAGAACTATCATTAGTAGTTGGAGTATTATCAAATCTAATTCCTTTCCAACCAGTTGTAGTATCAGAAGCTGTAAAAGTAATTGTATCACCTACGGTTCCGATTGCAAGTATCCGTCCCTGAACATATAGTTTATAACTTCCCTGAAAATTCACAGTAACCCCAGGCTCAATTGTCAAAGTTTGTCCATTTGGAATTTGAATACTTCCATTTATTAAATATGGTGAACCTGCAAGTGTCCATGTTCCGCTTACATTGCCGCCGGGAACTGAGGTTTGTGAATATGATATGCTGAAACAGCTTACAATTGCTGCTAATGAAAAAATGATTTTTCTCATTTCGGTTTGATTTAAACGGTTAAATTTGAACCAAATGTATAATTAAATTTTTGATTTTATTATACAATCAAAAAAATAATTTGAATGTATGATTTACAAACTACTTTGAGATTACTTCGTGCCTCGCAATGACGGAAGGTTGCAAACTTCAAACTTCAAACTACAAACCCCAAACTATTTATAAAGTGTTTGATAATTATTCTCCCATCCCGGAAGTTTTCCTTTCACCGATAATTCGAGTGCGGGATTTTTGCCTCCCATATTCAGCAATCTTAATAAACCTGTCGAAATGTATGGATTCTTTTCAGGATTGAATGTTTCACCGGTTTCTTTTGTAAGTCTGTCGTCGTTGCAGCCTTCGTAAAAGGCATTTTTCTTTTGCAGGTTATAAAGTGCAACTGAGTAAGGAACAGCATATTTTTGCTTCAATCGTGCAACTTCAAATGCTTTTTCAAGAAGTTCAAATTCATTATCACTGATTCCGTTCGATAATCCTAACTGATAGGCTCTTTCGGCAGTCATTCCCTGAATAAATAATTCATCAATCAACGATTCGCCAAAGCCAAGCCTTACCAATTCCTGAACAGCACCAAAACCGCCAAGAATTGCATATTCTATTTCGGGTTGATTGTAATTATTTTTAACACGATAAATGCTTTCACGTTTAAGTGAGTCAAACTCAACTCCTTTTAGAATTAGATCGAAACGCTGGTTGAGGAAATATGTAAATTCGGCTCCGCCTCCCCATTTTTCGCCAAAAACTCCAATTGTCCAGATTGGACTTTCCTGAATAAAGCGGAACAATTTCATACCGGCTTTTGTAAACCATGAAGCATCTTCTTCGCCCAAAAACTGATAACCCAAAGCAGGTTCAAACCAGCCTTTATTAAATTGTCGTGCATCGGCTCCCAACATTCTCATTCCAGTTCCGGATGCTGTAAATAAAATTGCTCCAAGTTCGCCTCTTTCGTAAAGATTTATTGAAACTCCAATTGCATGGTCAAGTTGGTCAATAGTGTATTGATTCCAGACATTTCCGCGTAATGGATTGTCAAAAATAATTGAAGCAACTCGGTCTTTTTTATTTGGTTCGATAAAACGTAAATCGTTGTAATAAATATCCATTTCGCCGGTTTTGAAATTACGCTGACTTACAGGAGTTCCATAAATTCTGCCATAACCAAGTAGAGTTCTCCAACCGTTCTTTTTCATTGTGTAAAGAAGACTTGGTTTCGATTTGCGAGGACCTATTTTACCGTCAATATCAAATAGTTCAACTCTGTCGGGATTTTCATAATGTGCTTTTTTAACAAGTGCAATGAAGCCGTCAATTCCAAAATAATTAAGAAATCCGTCAATAATTTCGCAAAGTCCGTATTTGAATCTTAAACCAACTTTTGTTGAAGCATTAATATCGGCTGCTGTTGCATAATTATCCTGAATTAAATCTAACCCATAAAGCAAAATGGGAAGTGCATAACGTCTGAAAATTTTTCCGCCTTTATCGTCAGATTCGGCAATTTTTATAAGTCCTTCAATGCTTTTAATTGATGAATGACGATGGTCAATTGATTTAGCTTCGTGTATTGACCAATATTCGTTATAGTTAATTTCCTTAATATCAACATAATCTTTTGTTGAAGGGTTATAAACTTTTACAGGTTTTTCGCGATTTGGTTTACCATCCCATTTAAAAAATCCTTCTTTTTGGGAAGTATAAATTCCGATTCTGCCTGATTTTTCTAAATCTTCAATCCATTGTGGATAATTACGGTTTTCCTGATTATAAACAACTCTAAGTCGGTCGTCAGCCGGAAGTGCTTTTCCAAGATGCAATGCACTTTCGGTATAAGGCATGTGTCCGGTTCGGTCTAAAACCTGAAATGGATTTGCGGTTAAAAGTTCAAAAACCTGAGGTAATTCGACCAAATCCTGACCTGTTTTAATATCCCAGCTAATAATTGCACCCATTCCTTCAAAAATTGGGTCGGCTACGTATCCGTGATGGTCGTTGCGTAATGCAATTACCTTTTTTTCAAGAATTTGCTCGGCAAATGCAACTCCTGCAATGAATGAATCTTCGCTTGCATATTTTCCTTTCATTACATCGAAAAGCCGGTTAACGTGAAATGGAAAATATCCATGTCCTGTCAAGAATTTATCACGCAACATTCTGTCGTTGAAAAGAATAGCCAATTCTTCTGTTGTGTGCGATGAAGTGTTTGAAAAAACGAAAATCAATTTGCTTTGGTCGGCATATTTTTCGATATTTTCGAAGATTGATTTTTTGATTTCAATTTTTTCGGTTGCAACTTCCCAAATTATTTCTGCATCGGCAAGAACCGAAAAGTCTTTTGTATATTCAACTCTTCCAATGAATTGGTCGCATTGTTCTTTTAAAATTCTTCCACCGTTATAAAGTCCTGTGAAATAATCGCCAATATCTTTTCTTCCTCTTTCGAGCGATTTATCGGACACATCAATAAAAACAACTTTGTAGTTTGTTTTATTCAAAATGTCAATACCAATACCGATTCCCATTGTACCAGAGCCGATTAGTGCAATTTTTTTAACACTATTGAGTTTAGCAATTTCTTTTTGTAATAATTTATTTCCGAACGAAAAACATGTTCCCATAATTTATTTTGGATTTAAAGATTTATAAATTTAATTGTTTATTGTTACAAAATATTTTGAACTTCATCATTCATACAATAATGTCTTTGTTTGATTTATTGATTTTATAAAATAAGGGTTAGATAATGATTTATCGGTAACTAAATCAACAGGGCGATTAAATAGTTCTTCAAATTTATCAGCTAAATCGAAATATTTATCTGCATAATCAATATATTTCATTTTTTTGAATGAAATTAATAAATCAATATCACTTTTATCGGTAAAATTGTCTGTACAAATAGAACCAAAGGCAAATAGTGATTTTACATTATATAAAATACATAAAGCCTTTATTTTATCCATATTTTCTGAAATAATTCTATTCATAAAATTTATATTGAAAATATTATTTTAAACAATCTCAATACAAACCGCTCCACCTTGTCCGCCGCCAATACATGCTGACGCAATTCCTCGTTTTTGATTTCGGCGTTTTAGTTCGTAAATTAAATCGGTTGTAATTCTTAAACCTGTTGCTGCAATATTATGACCTGTAGCAATTGCACCGCCGTTTACGTTTGTTTTTTCTCTTGGAAGTCCAAGTTCTTTTTCAACTCCAAGATATTGTGCTGCAAATGCTTCGTTTACTTCAAACAAATCAATGTCAGAAAGTTTCATGTTTAATTTTGACAATAAATCTTTAATTGCAGGAACTGGTCCTTGTCCCATAATTGTTGGGTCAACTGTCGAAAATTGATAGCCTTTTACAACTGCCAGATATTGAATATTGTTTTTGTCGGCAAATTCTCTGTCCATAAGAATTACTGCGGCTGCTCCATCGCTGATTTGACTTGCTGTGCCTGGAGTTACCAATCCTTTTGGTCCTAATAATGGTCGAAGTTTGCTTAATTCGTCAATGCTGATGTCGTATTTTGTACCTTCATCTTTCCAAACATTCACTGTATTTCCCTCATGATCAACTGTATCAACAGTAAAAATCCCTTTCAGATAATCGTTCTTAGGATTGTTTGAGAAGCGATTCCATTGTTTCGATTGTGCTTCTTTTGCACGAACATGGCTAAGATATGAAAATTCGTCACAATCTTTTCGGGAAATGCCCACTTGTGCTCCGTAAATATCGGCTGTTTTTGGCATTAATGTATTGAATAAATTATGATTGAAACCTTCTAACAAATAATCTTTTACGGGAGCATCTTCAAAATCCCAAACGCTGTCTTTTTTGCGGCGTCCCTGATGAATTTTATTTGTTTGCGACATATTTTCAGTTGCAAATGAAATTACGCAGTTCATTTTTTGAGGTTCGTCTTCCATAATTAAATCGAAAGCATCGGCAATTGTCTGAAAGCCTGTTCCACAGATTCTTAATGTAGTTTTTCCGGGAGCAACTTTCAGATTATCAGTATCGTTAAGTTGTAAGGCAACTCTATGTGCCACATTTCGAGGCAAATAAATTTGCTGATTAAGCGAATCAATATAAATCATTCCGGCAACAACCTGGTCGATTTTAATTTTTTTCAAATCAATTTTTGACCGTTCAATTACTTCTTTAACTGCTAAAACTGCTAAATCTTCGGCTGAAATGTCGTTATAAAAACCACCATGTTTTCCGATTGGTGTTCGAGCTGCACTAACTATCACAACTTCTTTGGGTTTGCTCATATTAATCTATTTTGAATTATTAATAATTTAGGGTATTCAAATTTAAATATTTTATGCGATAAAACAAATACTAATAATTTATCTTTAATTTTTTTTGAATTTAATTCTGATTATTAGCATTTTAGCTTCATATTTTTAATAATTTTTTACAAACGTCCTCAATAACTTTAGGAAAATGTTCATATTCTAATAAGTGAATTTTATTTGCAACATCTTTTGCGGTGTCTGATTCAAAAACAGCACATTTTGTTTGGAAAATAATTTCACCTTCATCATATTTTTCGTTTACATAATGAATAGTTATTCCTGTTTCTGATTCTCGATTCTGTACTACAGCTTTATGAACATTTTCGCCATACATTCCTTTTCCACCATATTTTGGGAGCAATGCGGGATGAATATTTATGATTCTTGAACTGAAATTTTTTATTAAATTTTCAGGAATCAATAATAAGAATCCGGCAAGGACAATAAGTGAAATATTATTGTTTTTAAGTAATTCTATGACAGAATTTGTATTAAAAAAATCATTTTTTGAAAAAATGTAACACGGAATATTAAAATTTTCTGCTCTATTTATTACATACGCATTTTTATTATTTGTAATAATTAAACCTACAGAAATATGCTTTGACTTTTGAAAATATTCAATAATTCTTTGAGTATTAGTGCCATTGCCTGATGCAAAAATTGCAATTTTAAACATAATAAGATATTCAAAGTTGTTAATACAATGGTTCAAAAGTATTAAAAAAATAGGTTGCAGTTAGGTTTATGTCAAGTTAACAAAAAAATTTTTTTATTAGCTTTGATTTTTATTTCTTTGTAACCTTAAATATTAAGGAAAAATTAATTATTAACTAAAATTTTAAATTATGTCAGACGTAGCATCAAGAGTAAAAGCTATTATTGTTGATAAATTAGGAGTAGATGAAAACGAAGTAACTCCAGAAGCAAGTTTCACAAACGATTTAGGTGCAGATTCATTAGACACTGTTGAATTAATCATGGAATTTGAAAAAGAATTTAACATTGCAATTCCAGACGACCAAGCTGAAAAAATTGGCACTGTAGGCGACGCAGTTAGCTATATTAAAGAAAACGCAAAATAATTCTCAAAAACTAATACTTACTATATGGAATTAAAACGAGTAGTTGTTACTGGTTTAGGTGCTATTACCCCATTGGGTAATAATGTTACTGATTTTTGGACAAACCTAATAAATGGAGTTAGCGGCAGTAACCTCATCACTCGTTTTGATGCCAGTAAGTTTAAAACAAAATTTGCCTGCGAGGTAAAAAATTTCGACCCAAATATAGCAATTCCTGATAGAAAAGAAGTTAGAAAACTTGACCTTTATGCTCAATACGCATTATCTGCTGCATTTGAGGCAGTTAATGATTCTGGAATTAATGACGAGAACATTAATAAAGACAGAGCCGGTGTTGTTTGGGCATCTGGAATTGGTGGTATAGGAACATTTTTACAAGAAGTTCGCGATTATGTTCATGGAGACGGAACTCCAAGATTTAATCCATTCTTTATTCCAAAAATGATTTCTGATATTGCTGCCGGTCATATTTCTATTAGATATGGTTTTAGAGGACCAAACTATGCAACTGTTTCTGCTTGTGCATCTTCTACTAATGCAATAATTGATTCGTTTTGGCTAATTCGTTATGGAAAAGCCGATTTAATGGTTTCAGGAGGCTCTGAAGCAGCAGTTAATGAAGCCGGAATAGGTGGATTTAATGCAATGCAAGCTCTGTCAACAAATAACGACGAATATCAATCTGCTTCTCGCCCATTTTGTAAAACTCGTGATGGATTTGTTATGGGTGAAGGTGGATGTGCTATTATTTTGGAAGAGTATGAACATGCAATAAAGCGTGGTGCAAAAATTTATGCCGAAATAGTTGGTGGAGGAATGTCTGCTGATGCTCATCATTTAACTGCTCCACATCCAGAAGGATTAGGTGCAATTAATGTAATGAAAAACGCACTTAGCGATGCAAACTTAAAACCAGAAGACCTTGATTATGTAAATGTTCATGGAACTGCTACTCCACTTGGAGATATTGCTGAAACTAAAGCAATTAAGCAAGTTTTTGGTGAACACGCATATAGCATGAATATAAGTTCTACTAAATCAATGACCGGTCATTTACTGGGTGCTGCAGGTGCTATTGAATCTTTAGCTTCAATCTTGGCAATAAAAAACAATATTATTCCACCTACTATTAACTTTAAAGAAGAGGATCCGGGTTTAGATTATAAATTAAACCTCACTTTTCATAAAGCTCAAAAAAGAGAAGTTAGAGCTGCATTAAGTAATACATTTGGGTTTGGCGGACATAACTCATCTGTTATTTTCAAGAAATTTACTAATTAAAATTGCTCAGAATTTTTCTGTCGTTTAATTTATCTGAATCCGATAAGGACTTCTATAAATTTCTATTGACTGTACTGAAAATTCGTCCAAATAATCTTTCTATTTACAAGAAAGCATTTACTCATAAATCATTTCCCAGAAGCCTATCAGATGATTATTCTAATAACGAACGTCTTGAGTTTTTAGGTGATGCAATACTAGATTCTGTTGTTGCTGAATATCTGTATATTGCATATCCAAAAAGAGACGAAGGTTTTCTTACAAATATGCGTTCAAAGATTGTTAATCGAAAATCGCTTGATTTAATCGGCGAAAAACTTGGATTTGAAAAATTTATAAAATATTCTTACCCCGAAAAACAACCTAAACATTTCTTTGGTAATGTATTGGAAGCATTAATTGGAGCAATGTATGTTGATAAAGGTTATAAAAGAACTAAGCTTTTTATACTGAATCAAATAGTCAAAAAATTTTTCGATATTAAGGGATTAGAAAAAATAGACGATAATTATAAAAGTCAATTGTTAGAATTGTGCCAAAAACAAAAATTGACTTTAGTTTTTGAAACCACTGAAAACAAACAAGATAACAAAACATTAACCTTTGTTGCAAAAGTAATTATAGATAATGTTTTTTATGGCGAGGGTGTTGGTTGTTCAAAAAAAGAAGCTGAACAAAATGCGGCATATCAAGCGTTGCAAAAAATATCTGCTTAACCCAATTAAAAAGTTATTGCTTTAGCTAAATAATTTAATTCATTTACATTATCAAGCACTAAAGGCAATGTTTTAAGCATATTATCCGAAGCTTTAACGCTATCGTGAAATACTATAATTGAGCCGGGTTTAAGTTTTTTTAAAGTTCTGTTTAATACTTGCTCTGAATTTAGTTTTTTACTATAATCTTTGGTTAAAATATTCCAAAAAATTATTTTATAGTCGTTTTTTAGACTCAAATATTGATTTACCGAGATTCTTCCGTATGGTGGTCTAAAAAGATTTGAATCAATTAGTTCAGCAGCTTTTTTAATATCATTTAAGTATTCCTTTTTTTTGGTTTTCCAGCCATTTAAATGGTTGTAAGTATGATTTCCTACAGAATGACCTGCCGAAATAATTTCACTATATAAATTCGGATTATTTTTTACATTTTTTCCAATACAAAAGAATGTTGCTTTAGCATTATACTTTTCTAAAATATTCAGCACTTGCGGAGTAACTTCAGGGCAAGGTCCATCATCGAATGTAAGATAGATTTCGTTATTGGATTTAAGGCTGAAAATCAAGAAGATTATTGTTAAATTGTTACATTGTTATATGGTTACATTGCCAATTGCTTATTCCCAATTGCTTATTGTCTAATGCTTAAACTGCGTAGCAACAATTTATCAATGTAACAATTTTAGTAAGTTCAATTTGGTTTCAGATATTTCTAAAATCCCAACGACAACCATAGGTTGCGACCGTAGGTCTAATGTGAATAACCCCCAATTTCATTGGGGGTTATTCATGTTCAACTCCTTCGGATTTATATTGCATTTCTTAATGTTCTGAAACCAGTTTGAGCTTACCAATTTTTTATTCCTTAACTTTTGAGGAGAATTGAACATAAAAGTTTTTAAAATCTTCGTCAATTTTCTTATTCAATGTATCTTGCTTAAATTCTCTTGTTAATCGTGATAATTCTTGCATTACCATCATGCTTTTTTTAATTTCATATTCGGTAGAACCTGCAAATTCATCTTCGAGTGAGAAAAAATAACGTAGGTCGTCTTGTGTGCTTTCGTTCAGAATATTAATTACATCGTTAGCTTTTTCAGTAACATTTGCTTTGTAGTATGCTTCTGCAATTCCCAGGTTGAAATAATTATAAGGGACACAATTGTTTGGCATTACTTCGATACATTTATCAAGAACTTTAATTGCAGAATCTTTTTTGCCTTCTTCTAAAAGTTTATCAGCAAGTCGGGCAAAATTGTTTCGTAAGTTCATGGTCATTCTTAAATTGTTCTCATCAAGATAAACTTTTGGATCGTTAATTCCGCCCCATTTAAATTTATTCATCATGTTATCGTACATAATGTCAGAATCAATTCTACCAATTTGTCCATCTCTGTTTGTAGTATTAATTGGAACTAATCTGTATGCAAGTCCTTCGAGTTGAAAAAATGGTTCTAATTTCAAATAACTTTCTGAACCAACAGTAATTGCAAAATAAATCGGACGTTCCCACATATTTGTCGATAATAAATCTAATAACATCATTTCGCCTTTTGTAACATAACTTTTATTAAGATTCCAATCAATATTTTTTATTATTTGATTTGCAATATCGGCTTTCACGGTTCCATTATTAACAACTTTTGATGAATCGACAGATAATCTGAATTTACGAGTTGGAGCATAGCTTAAATCGTCTGCTTGAGGTAATTTAGTGCGTGGGTCGTCGCTCGAAATAAAATCTATAATTTCTTTTAAAGGTACATAATCTTTAACTCTTGGGTCGTCCATTAAATAAACAACATCGCGTTTCCCCTGAGAGTATTTATCTTGAGTCATTGTAAGTTTTATTGGATGTGAGTCGTAGGCTTTTTTTCGCATTTGATTAATATACCAATCGGTATTGAAAAGACTAAGGTTTACAACTCTGACATCGGTTCTGATTCCTTCAACTTCCTGTGCGTACCAAAGTGGGAAGGTGTCGTTATCGCCATTTGTAAATAAAACTGCATTTGGGGCACAAGAGTTTAAATAATTGTGAGCAAAATCTCGTGCTGTATATCGTCCAGAGCGGTCGTGGTCGTTCCAGTTTTCTTTTGCCATAATTCCAGGAACCGAAAAGCAAAGCAATATCGCCAAAACTGCACTAATTACTTGTGGTGCTTTATTTTTTAATAAATTATAAAGTGCTAAAACTCCAAAACCAATCCAAATACAAAATGCGTAGAATGAGCCTGTGTAACCGTAATCTCTTTCGCGTGGCTGATATGGTGTTTGATTTAAATAGATAATAATTGCTATTCCTGTAAAGAAAAAAAGCAACATTACAATCCAAAATTCCTGTTTCGATTTCTTATATTGAAAAAATAAACCTACTAAGCCTAAAATTAATGGTAACAAGTAATATTTGTTCATTCCTTTATTATCTGACATACTTTTGGGTATTTTATTTTGGGGACCAAGCCTTGCATCATCAATAAATGGAATACCCGAGAGCCAGTTGCCTTTTAAAATTCCGCCATGTCCCTGAATATCGTTTTGGCGACCGGCAAAATTCCACATAAAATATCTGAAATACATAAACCCAATTTGATATTTAAAAAAGTATTTTAA
>MENC01000204.1:22407-32123 GCA_001768155.1 Bacteroidetes bacterium GWA2_30_7 | reverse complement strand
ATCAAGTTCTAACGTAAATCCAGCTTGTAATCCGGTTTCTTTTATGAAATTTGAAATTACTTTCTGAAAAAAACTATCAATTGTACCAATAGCAAATCGAGAATAATCGTGTAAAATACAGAAAAGGGCAATTTTTGATTTTTCAATTAATTGTGCTCTTGTAAGATTCAACGATTCGGTTAATAATTCAAAATATGGTGTTTCATTTTCTTTTGCAATTGAATTTAAGCTACTTATAATTCTGCTTTTCATTTCAGCAGAAGCTTTATTTGTAAAAGTTACAGCTAGTATATTCTTGTATCTGAATGGATTAATGATAATTAATTTAAGATATTCCAGTGTAATAGTAAACGTTTTACCAGAACCTGCAGATGCTTTATATATTTTGACTTCGCCCATGATTTTGAAATATAGTAAGTTCAAACTGATTTCAGAGTATTAGCCCATAGGGCTTGAATGTCAATAAAAACAATATATAAATAAATTTTGTCCGTAGGACATTAACAAAAAATCAAATATGCCAAACACTAAACTCGCTTCTATAACAATGTATATTCCCTACGGGAAAAAGCTTCATTGTCGCTTGTGTTTTTATTGTCATTTATGCCCTATGGGCAATTTTTTAATTATATTCATTCAGATTTTTCTGAAAACAAATTGAAGTTACGAAATATATTCAAACTTATAAAATTTAATTAATAATTTATAAATAAAATGAACTTACTCCGAAAAGTCAACAAATGAATAATGTCCACCAAAACCTACAATAGAATTTAAAGTAGCCACCAAAACACAAAAGCACCAAAATCTGCATAAATAAGATTATCAGACAAATACTTTCTGAAATACTTTTGTGGTTTAGTGTTTTGGTGGCAAAAAAAAGACTTTTCGGAGTGAAATCATAAAATAAAAGCTTTAATAAAAAGTTCAAATTACAAATTATTACGTATTTTTATGGTTAAAACTAAAAAGCGTTTTATGGATATTCAGGAACGATATAATTTAATAACTGAAATTACAAATGATGTTATTACTGAAATTAATAATCAAGGGATAATTGTTTTTTCAAGTAAAAATATACTTTCTACTTTAGGTTATGAAAATAATGAAATTATCAATAAAAATATTTTTCAATACATTCATCCTGACGATATTAATAAAGCAATAGAAAGAATAAACAAAATTTTTAATGGACAGCAATTAGGTCGAACAGAATATCGAATTAGACATAAATCGGGTAATTATATTTATTTTGAATCTTTTGCAAGAGTAATTGATTTAGAAAATGGAAATAAAAACTTATTAATAATTGCTAAAAATATTTCTATTCAAAAGGAAAATGAAATAAAGTATCAGCAATTAATTGATAATTCGATGGATATTATACTCATTCATCATAATGGCTTTATACTTTTCATTAATAAAAATGGGTTAAAATTACTTGGCTTTGATAATGAAGAAGAAGTAAAAGGACATTCTATTTTCAACTTTATTCACAATGATTATAAAGAGCAGGTTAGTAAAACTATAAATCAAGAAAATTTTGAATCCAAACATATAGAAAAGGTAATTACTCGAAAAGGAGACGAATTATTTGTTGAAATTATTTCCATTCCTATTTTTTATAATAATTTTGCTTGTAATCAAGTAATTGCAAAAAATATCACTGATAAAATAATGGCTGAAACATTATTGGCAGAATCTGAAATAAAATTCAAACATCTTGTTCATCAATCGGTTGATGGAATAGCATTAGTAAATGATAGTGGAATTATAATTGAATGGAATAAAGCACAGGAGATTATTAGTGGAATTTCTGCTTCAAATGCAATTGGTAATTATATTTGGGATATTCAATACATAACATTGCCTACTGAATTAAAGAATAATGAATTTAAAGAAAAAATAAAAAGTTCTGTTACTCAAACATTAAGATATGGTACAAGTAAACTATTTTATAATGTTACAGAAAATAGAATTGTAAATAACGGGGAAATTGAAAAGTATATTCAGGTTTCAGTTTTTCCAATTAACATTGAAAATAAATTAATGCTAGGATATATTTCCAGAGATATAACCAAGCAAAAAGAATATGAGGATAAATTAAAACTTTCGATGAACTTAGCTGAAGAGGCAAATCAAGCTAAAAGTAAATTTTTAGCAAATATCAGCCACGAAATTCGTACTCCAATGAATGGAATTCTAGGCTTTACGGAGATATTATTAAATGTTGAAAAGGATGCAAAAAAAACCGAAATGCTTTCTTTGATTAAAACTTCAGGCGAAACTTTATTAAAATTGATTAACGACATTCTGGATTTATCGAAAATTGAAGCCGGAAAAATTTCGATAATTAATAAAGAGTTCAATCTGAATGAATTAATTGAATCAGTAGTTAGTAGTTTTAAAATTGTTGCTGAATCAAAAAATTTGACTTTAACATATAGAAATATTGATAATTTTTTGGATAATGTAATTGGCGATCCTTTAAGAATAAAACAAGTATTAGTAAATTTAATTAGTAATGCAATAAAGTTTACAAGCAAAGGAGAAATAAAAATTTATTTTAATATCACAACTTCTTTAAATAATTTTTTAATTTTTTCATTAAAAATTGAAGACAGCGGGATAGGAATATCCAAAGAAAGTTTAAATAAAATTTTCGAAGAATTTTATCAAGAAAATGAATCAGATAAAGTTCAAGGAACAGGGCTGGGTTTATCAATCGTTAAAAGACTTATAACTATGATGAATGGAACTATTAATGCTGAAAGTATTGTCGGTAAAGGGTCAACTTTTTTTGTAGAAATTCCTTTTGAATTACCTGATAATAACTTAGTAAACAAGAATGTTACGAAACAAGAAGTTTATAATAATCTTCAAAATTTGAAAATTCTTGTAGCCGAAGACGATTTGACTAATCAGCATTTAATTAATGCAATTGCAAAATCAAAGAAATGGAATTTAGACTTGGTCGAGAATGGAAAATTAGCAGTTGAAAAATATCAAAACAATAAATATGATATTGTATTGATGGATATTCAAATGCCTGTTATGACTGGAATTGAAGCTACACAAAAAATCAGAGAAATTGAAGAAAATACAGGAAAACACACTCCAATAATTGCATTTACGGCTTATGCAATGATAAATGATAAAAATAGATGTATAAATGCGGGAATGGACGAATATTTATCTAAACCTATCAATTTTAAGGAATTATATAAAATAATTGATAAATATTATAACAAATAAATGGCAATGTTATACTAAGTATAGAGATTGATTTGTACCACACATTGAAACACCTTATTTTTCCGATTGCAATGGAATGATTTACCGAAGCACCATAAAGTAACATCTATACAAATCTGAAATGTACAGCTTAAAAAAGATAACAGCTTTAATTTTTCTGCTTCTATCAAGTACAGGTCTATTGGCACAAACCGAATGGTCAACATCGCTAAGTGCCGGATATGTTGTCAATTTTCCTTTGCCATTAAGCATTTCACAACTAGGCTACCCAGATATTAAACAATTAGGTCGTTTCAGGTCGGAGCCATTTAATTTTCCTTTATACTGGGACTTTAAAATAACAAGAATCAAGAATAAAAAATTGTGCGAATTAGAATTTATACATCACAAACTATATCTGAATAACCTGTCCGACGAAATTCAGCGATTCAGCATTTCGCATGGGTTTAATCTGCTATTGATAAATAGTGGTTACGCATTTGGGAAATTTTTTATAAAACCAGGGATAGGTATAGTGCTGGGACATCCTGAGAATACAATTCGTAATCTCCCACTCAATGAAAAAGCCGGGCTTTTTAATGATGGTTATTATATTTCAGGTTCAGCAGTGAATCTTGCTATTAACAGTCGAATTAAACTGACTGGATTAATTTTTCTTGAAACTGAGGCTAAAGTTACATACGGTTATGCTATTGTACCTGTAGCCAATGGCAAAGCAAAGGTGCATAATTTGGCTTTTCATTTAACTTTGGGATTGGGTTTTAGACAGAATTTCAGAAATAAAGCAAAAGAGGAAAGCTTACATGAATTCAAGCATAAAAAATAAGTGACTTTACATTTTTTTTTTCTAATTTTTTCAAATAGTTTCTAATTTAGTGAATATTTCAAAATAACTTCCCCTTAAATTAATGGTGATTTCGAGAGCCTCAATCACCGGAGGCTGAGGTTCTCGAAGCCACAGGATTCTATAATATGCTTAATTAATCAGAAATCAGGGGAACTTATTTTGAAAATCATACTTAGCGACTTTCAGAAAGAAGAGATTCATAAGGAATTTTTAATTCCTTATTTAATGAGTTTTTTTTAATAAATGTTACTTAATATCTTATAAAAATGTATCTTTGCTATATGAAGTATTTATTGATAATTATTTTCTTTTTGAGTTTTTTAGGTAGTGTTAAATCGCAAGATTCAACCAGTACTAATCAATTGCAAAAAGCTAAAAAAGTAAACTATGGAATAATTGTAGGAACTCATTTTAGTTCATTCTCTAAAGATAATTATTCATTTGGTACTTATACTATTCCTTACGTATCATATAATTTAACACCAAAAACATCAATAAATGCCGGGTTTCTTATAAGTAGTAATAATTCGTATTTTAAGAATAATTCTGAAACAAATCCATATAATTCAATATCGGGCAATTATTTGTATTTAAGTGCTAAACATCAGGTTAATGACAGATTAATTATTACTGGTTCGATGCTCGTTAATACAAATAAAACCTATAATTCAGAAATAAATAATTTTAATAAAAACCTGCAAAACTCTTCAATAGGATTTGATTATAAAATTACCGAGCATTTATATTTTGGAACTGAATTTTCATTTTCAAACGTAAATAATCCATTAAATCATTCTCCATTTCATTCACAAAGTCCAATTTTTACTAATTGGTAATTGTTTTTTCCAAATATTTAAGAAAAAACATTTTTTTTCATCAACAAATAATAGCTATTCGTCAATTATGTGTTGAGAAACACAAATTATTATTTTTTCAAAATTAGCACTCTTCGTTTAGTTAGTAGCCAAAAGGGTATTGTAATTAGTAACTTTTTTATAGTAAAGTAATGAATTTTCGATTTTAGGGCAAAAAAAGTATCAATTAATAAGTAATTAATATGAACTTAATATAAAATTAATGAAAACACTACATTCTTTAAAATAATTTGTTATACTTTTGTATCAGAAAAAAATTATTAACTAATTAAAAAAACAATTATGGAAAAAACAAAAACAAAACCCAAAAATGACTATGTGAATTTTCAAGAAATTATTGAAGACAATTTCAAAAAATCATCTGAAATTACACAACAAACATTGAACACATTATCTAAAACTTATGATGAACAAACAGAAATTTTAGTTGATGTAAACAAAAAAATCGTTGACACAATTCAGAAAGAAGCTACAAAGCCAACTCCCGACACAAAAGAATACATGAAAATGTATGACACTTTTAAAGAAAACATTGAGAAAATTTATGAACTTTCTCAAACTAACATCACTACTCTGAACACTGCAATTGAAAATCAAGTTAATCTTGCAAAAGAAACAAGTGAAAAGTTCACAAAAGTTCAGTATAACTATGATTTTACAAAATATATTAATGAGTATCAAACAAATGTTGAGAAAGCTAATAAAATGATTATAGACCAAGTTAATGATATTATTGCAAAACAAAAAAATGTTGATTTAACTCCAATGTTTGATATGTATCAAAAAAATATTATTGAAGCAAATCAAATAATGACTAAAAATGTAACTAAAGTTTTTGATTTTTATAAAAGACAATACGATATGGTTACAGATTTAAATAAAACATACACCGATTTTGTAACAAATCAAGTTGACACATTTACTAAACTAACCAGAGATACTTTAGCTAATTACTGGCCAACAAATTGGTGGAAAGAATAGAAACTTCAAAATTTAGGAGTAAATTCTGAAACTAAATTTTGTCAATTTTTTTTTAGAAATTCAAAAAATACCAATATTTTATTGGTATTTTTTTTTACATTTATAAAATAATTTTTTCATATCTTTAATATTAATTTGAATTAAATGAGAACAGTAACATTAAACATCAAAAACAACAGCGACTACCAATTTGTATTGCAATTAGTAAAGCGTTTGGATATTGATATTACTGATATTCCCGAAGAAAATGAAGAGGAAACAAAAACAATGGGTGTTCTTTACAAATTAATTGATTCAGTGAAGAAAAATGAGCTTTTCAAAGAAATAAAAAATCCAGTACAATGGCAAAAAAAAATGAGAAATGAATGGCAATAAATTTTTGTTCGACAGCAATATTCTGATTTATTTATCGAAAGGACTTCTGGATGCAAAAACTTTTACTAACAAAGAGGATATACCTTATGTTTCTGTAATTACATATATGGAGGTAATGGGTTATCATTTTAAAAATAAAAATGAAGAAAATTTTATGAATCAATTTTGTGCAGGTGCTTACATCATTCCACTAAATGATGATATAGTAACTAAGGTTATTGAATTGAGAAAAAAACATAAAGTCAAGTTGCCCGATGCAATAATTGCAGCCACTGCTATTGAAAACAAGTTGAAGTTGCTGACACGCAATACTGGCGACTTTAAAAACATTCCTAAATTAAATCTTTTTAACCCATTTAAAAATTAGCATATATTAATTCATAAATAACATGTTGGAAGTAGGACAGGAATACAGTTTAAGTTACTCATTTACACAAACAGATGTAGATAATTTTGCAAAATTATGTGGCGACACAAACCCAATACACATCGACCCTGAGTATGCCCGTAAAAGCGTTTTTGGAAGATTAATAATTCATGGATATTTAGGCGCAAGTATATTTTCAAAAGTATTAGGTACAATTTTCCCAGGAGAAGGAACAATTTACTTAGGACAAACAATAAAATTTTATAACCCAATGTTTGTTGACGAAATTTATACTGCAAAATTTGAAGTATTAGAAGTTATAAGAGATAAACATAGAGCTAAAATAAGAACAACTGTGTATAGTAAAAACGACGAAATAGTACAAACAGGTGAAGCTCTAATTATGAATAAAGAAAAAATATAAATTGTTATAACACCTTGAAGCGTGGCAAGTGCCACCTTCAAGCGTGTTGCCAAAATATATTAAATTGTTAAATTGTTAAACCTCAAATTTCTAATTTCTAACTTCTAACCTCAAACAACCAATAACCAAACACAAAAATAAATTATGGAAAACAACGGCAACCCAAAAGATAATTCAAATCCAGAGAAGCAATTCTCTGAATTTTTAGAAGCTGGCAAAAAAGTTACATCTTCAATTATGGATAATATTCCTTCGTTTATTAATATTAGTACCGATTTAATGTCGGTAAATGCTGCATTAATGAATATTGTAAATAATGAAGAGAAAAAAGAAAATTTAGAAAAAGTTCAGGAACAATATTTTAATTATATGAAAAAGAATTTTGCTCTTTGGCAAAAATTTTCAAATAAAAAAAATGGCGATAAAATTGAACCTGTTATTACTCCAAATTGTTACGATAATAGATTTCAGGCAGCAGAATGGAACGATAACTCAAGCTTCGATTTTTTAAAACAATCATATCTTTTAATGTCAGAATTGTTGACAAATATAACTGAAACTGTTGATATTGAACCAGAAGAAAAAAGCAAACTTTCATTTTTTACAAAACAATATATTGATGCAATTTCACCAACCAATTTTGCAATTACTAATCCAGAAGTATTAAAACTTGCCAAAGAAACAAATGGAGAAAGCTTAGTTGATGGTTTTAAAAATTTCATTAAAGATTACGAAAAAGGACATATTTCACAATCAGATGAAAATGCATTTGAAATTGGTAAAAATATAGCAATTACACCTGGAACAGTTATTTATCAAAACGAACTTATTCAATTAATACAATATTTACCAACAACAAAAACAGTTAATCAATATCCGTTATTGATTGTTCCACCTTGTATTAATAAATATTATATTCTCGACCTTCAACCTCATAATTCATTTGTAAAATATGCTGTTGACAAAGGAAATACAGTGTTTTTAATTTCTTGGAGAAATCCTTCAAAAGATATGATTCCATTTACTTTTGATGACTATATAAATGAAGGAATTTTTAAAGCAGTTGATGCAATAAAATCAATTACAAAAGCAAAAAAAGTAAATGCCTTAGGTTATTGTATTGGAGGTACAATGCTTGGCATAGCTGCTTCTGCATACAAGAAAAAAAGAAAAAATCCATTTAATTCATTAACGTTTTTAGCAGCAATGCACGACTTTTCAGATATAGGTCCAATAAAGGTTTTTGTTGACGATAAATGGATTACAGCTTTAGAAAAAGAATTACATAAAGAAGGCATTTTAGATGGAAGAAAATTAGCAAATACATTTAATCTTTTAAGACCTAACGATTTAATTTGGTGTTATGTAGTTAGTAATTATCTAAAAGGTCAAGAGCCACGTCCATTTGATATTTTATATTGGAATGGTGATTCTACAAATCTACCTGGAACTATGTATGCGTATTATTTAAGAAATATGTGCTTAAATAACGAACTAAGAATCAAAGATAAATTAACTATTGCCGGAGAAAAAATTGATTTAAGCAATGTTGAAAACAATATTTATATTGTAGGTTGCAAAGAAGACCACATTTCACCGTTTAAAACAATTTTTAAATCAACCGAATTATTGACCGGAAATATCGAATTTATATTAAGTGGAAGTGGGCATGTAGCAGGAATTGTTAATCCTCCTGAAAAATCTAAACGAGGATATTTTACCGATGGTGAATTATCTAAAGGAGTTAAACATTGGCTGCATACAGCAAAAGAAAATGAAGGCAGTTGGTGGATTCATTGGACAAATTGGCTTGATAAAGTTTCAGAAAAACAAGCACCCGCAGTTTATAATATTGGCAACGAAGATTATCCGCCGGTAGAACCATCACCAGGAAAATATGTAAAAGTTAGTTTTAAATAACTGTGATTTGAAAGGGAGAAAGGGAGAGAGTGAGAAAGTGAGCAGTGGAGAAAGTGTGAACGTGATATTATAAAAATACATTTTTAATAATGAAAATTCAGTATCATTGGCATTTAGATGTATATAAATTATCAGTAGAATCTTCGATGGAAATTTTTGAATTAACAAAACTATATCCTAAGGAAGAAATATATAGCTTAACTGACCAAATAAGACGTTCTTCTCGTTCAGTTTCAGGGCAAATTTCAGAAGGATGGAGAAGAAGAAAATACAAGGCTGCTTTTATTAATAAACTAAATGAAGCAGAAGGAGAAGCAGCCGAAACTCAAGTTTGGCTTGAATATTCAGTTAAATGTAATTATATTAGCAGAGAAATTGGCGAATCATTACATTTAAAGTATGATAATATAATTGCGAAATTAGTTAATATGGGTAATAACTCTGATAAATGGGTTTTGAAATCAGACAGGGAGAAAGTAAGAGTATGAGAAAATGGGCATTTGCTATCTCACTTTCACAAAGTCTCGCTTTCTCACTTTCAAGTAATAAACATAATTTTTTTTATATAATTAAGTATTAACCCTTTAAATAATCATTATGAGCAAAAAAGTGGCTTTAGTAACAGGTGCTTCCGGTGGAATTGGAAGTGCAATTTGTGAACGTCTCGATAGA
>MENC01000204.1:19743-22396 GCA_001768155.1 Bacteroidetes bacterium GWA2_30_7 | reverse complement strand
AGTAATTGGTACATATCGCAATCCTGCAAAATATCAGGAATGGCTTAAAAAAAATGAAGGCAAATCAGTTAGTAAAATCCAAATGGTTAAGTGCGATGTTTCAGATTTTGGTGCAGTAACTGAAATGATTCAAAGCATTATCAGCGATTTCGGTGCTGTTGACGTTCTTGTTAACAATGCAGGAATTACAAAAGATGGCGGTTTCAGAAAAATGACAAAAGAAAATTGGGATGCTGTAATGACTACTAATCTTGACAGTGTATTCAATTGCTGTAAGTGTGTAATTGACAAAATGGTTGAACGAAATTATGGTCGTATCATCAGCATTTCTTCAATTAATGGTCAAAAAGGTCAATTCGGACAAGTTAATTATTCGGCAGCAAAAGCCGGAATGTATGGTTTTACAAAAGCATTAGCATTAGAAGTTGCAAAAAAAGGTGTAACGGTAAATACAATTTCTCCGGGATACATTGCAACTGAAATGGTTATGGCTGTTGACGTTGAAATCAGAAATAAAATCATTGCCGACATACCAGTTGGCAGATTAGGAACTCCAGAAGAAGTTGCAAATACAGTATCTTTCTTAGCTTCAGATGAAGCAGGATTTTTGACAGGCTCTAATATTGCAATGAACGGTGGTCAGCACATGTATTAGAAAATATTTAATAGTTCGGTATATTTTTATAAAGTGCTATTAATTAATAGATTGCTTCACTGCGTTCGCAATGACGTATTGTGCAGACAACCAGAGGTTTCGTCATTGCGAGGAACGAAACAATCTCAAAAATATACCGAACTATTATTATTAAATACCCCGATTTATTAATATTTCGGGGTATTTTTTTGGGAATTAATGTAGAATAAAAAATCCGCCACAATAAACGTACTCCCCCCAATAAAAATTAAATCATCTGGTTTTGCATTTTTAACAGCTTCTTTATAAGCATTTTTAACAGAATTATAAGAACTTCCATTCAATTTCAATCCTTTCGCTTTATTATATAATTCCTTTTCATCTAATGCTCTTGGAATTGAAGCTTTTGTAAAATAGTAAATTGCTTCTTTAGGCAATAACGGTAAAATTTTTTCAATATTTTTATCTTTTACAACGCCAAAAATTATATGGAGTTTTTTGTAAGGAGTATTTTTCAATTGATTAGTTACTTGTTTTATTCCATCTTCGTTGTGTCCGGTATCACAAATTGTTAAAGGTGAGTGATTTGTTATTTGCCATCTGCCTTGTAAATTAGTATTTGAAATAACATTTTTAACGCCATTATATATGTCTGTATTTGAAATTTTGAATCCTTGTTTTATAAGTTGTTCGATTGACACTAACGCTGTGCAAATGTTCTCATTTTGATACATTCCCATCAAGGGACATTTTAAATCAGTATAACATTGAATTTTGTTTTTATAAATATGAAATATTTGAAAGTTATCTAAAGATAATGTAGAATAATCTGATTTATAAACCTTATCTGCAAAAATTAAAGTCGCATTTTTCTCTTTAGCAATTGATTTAAATATATTTTTAGTTTCACTTTGTGTTTTTCCAACAATAATAGGAATGTTATTCTTAATTATACCTGCCTTTTCCATAGCAATCAAACTTAACGAATTTCCTAAAATATCGGTGTGGTCAAAACCAATATTTGTTATAATTGATAATTCGGGAGTAACAATATTAGTAGAATCTAATCGTCCGCCCAAACCAGTTTCAATAATTGCAATATCTATTTTTTTATATTTAAAATATTCAAAAGCCATTGCTAAAGTTAATTCAAAAAAAGAAGGTTTTAGAGTTTCAAAATAATGTTTATGTTCGTTTACAAAATAAGTTACATATTTTTTTGAAATCATTTTTCCATTTACTCTGATTCGTTCTCTGAAATCGACTAAATGTGGAGAAGTATAAAGACCAGTTTTATAGCCAGCCTCTTGCAGTATCGAAGCTAGTAAGTGTGAAACTGAACCTTTCCCGTTTGTTCCTGCAATATGAATACTCTTGAAACATGAATGAGGATGTTTAAAATAATTATCAAGCAATAATGTTGTCGTTAAATCAGCCTTATATGCCAATTGACCAATTCGCTGAAACATTGGCATTGCATCGTATATATATTTTAGTGTTTCTTGATATGTCATGTTATTAACTGATTGTTATGCATAAGTATAGATAAACGTTCATTTTATTTTTCTTTTCAAGATTTATTTCACGCTCACTAAGAGATTTGATAAATTTTTAAAAGTTGTCAAATCTGACAAGCTCAGTGCATCGCTTTGCGTGATAAATTATTTTTTTGTGTAACATGTGTAATTAATGCTAATAATCGAATAAAAATAGTCTTTAGAATTACAATAGTAAAATATTTCATTATTTTTATCACTTAATTAATTTCAAATTTATATGGCAAAAAAGAAATCCACTTCCGGAATTAAAAAAATATTTGTACTGGACACAAATGTTATTTTACACGATTATAAGGCAATCTATCACTTCGAAGATAACGACATTGTATTACCAATTGTAGTGCTTGAAGAGCTTGACAAATTTAAGCGTGGTAACGATTTAATAAATTATCATGCAAGGGAATTTACCAGAGAACTTGATGAATTATCGGGCGATTCATTATTTTTAAGTGGTATAACT
>MENC01000204.1:19411-19664 GCA_001768155.1 Bacteroidetes bacterium GWA2_30_7 | reverse complement strand
AACTTGAGAATGAAGTCTAAATCTTTGGGAATTAAATCAGAAGATTATCAAAGTGATAAAATTACAAATATTGATGAACTTGAAAAAGATATTCCTGTGATATCTGATATTGATAATGAGCTGGTTAGTAATTTGTATCAATCGCATGAAGGATTACCGGTTGAAGATTTTAAATTTGGAAAAGTTCCCGAAGCACATCAATATTATATTTTAAAGACTAGCAAGTCTAGTGCTTTGGCACATTACGACCCTT
>MENC01000204.1:2446-19353 GCA_001768155.1 Bacteroidetes bacterium GWA2_30_7 | reverse complement strand
TGCAGAACAAACTTTTTCATTTGACGCACTCTTACGTCCAGAAATACTGCTGATTGCACTTACTGGTAAAGCAGGAACAGGGAAAACACTACTTGCACTTGCTGCCGCTTTACATCAAAGAAGGCAATTTAATCAGATTTTATTAGCTCGTCCAATTGTTCCACTTGCAAACAAAGACTTAGGATATTTACCAGGTGATGTAAACGATAAAATAGGACCATATATGCAACCTCTTTTTGATAATTTATCAGTTATCAAAAATAAATTTAAAATGCAAAGCTCTGAATATAATCAGATTGATGAAATGCTTAAAACAGAAAAATTAATGATAACTCCTTTAGCATATATACGTGGAAGAAGTTTATCGAATGTGTTTTTTATTGTTGACGAAGCTCAAAATTTAACACCGCACGAAGTTAAAACAATTATAACAAGAGCAGGAGAGGGTACAAAAATGATTTTCACAGGAGATATTCAACAAATAGATTCGCCATATTTGGATTCAAAATCTAACGGTTTATCTTATTTAACCGATAAAATGAAAGGACAAGATATTTTTGCTCATGTAAATCTTGTAAAAGGAGAAAGAAGTTATTTGGCTGATTTGGCAAGTAATTTACTTTAAAGAATAAACATTTATATGTTAAAAGTTACAAATTTAAAATTTGTAACTTTTTGCTTTGAAAGACTTTAGAATATTGATTTTATTCAATGAAAAAACGGATAGCATTTCATACAGTTGGTTGTAAATTGAATTTTTCTGAAACTTCGGCAATTTCAAAACTTTTTAATGAAAAAGAGTTTGAAATAGTTGATTTTAAGGATGATGCCGATTTTTATGTTCTAAATACCTGCACAGTTACTAAAAATGCAGAGAAAAAATGCCGTCAGATTTTAAGTAAGGTGCATAATCAGCGTCAGGATGCTAAAATTATTGCAGTTGGATGTTATTCGCAATTAAAACCCGAAGATTTTAAGCAAATTGAAGGTGTTAGTCTGGTACTTGGAAGCGAAGATAAATTTAAAATAAACGACTATCTTGAGCAAATTGAAACTTCAGAAATTCAAATAAATGAGTGTTCGGGTTTGACAAAAGATTTTCATTCGGCATATTCTATTGGAGACCGAACACGAACTTTTTTGAAAATACAGGATGGTTGCGATTATTTTTGTTCTTACTGCACAATTCCCTTAGCACGCGGAAGAAGCCGTAATGCCCATTCCGAAGAAATTGTAAAACAAGTTAAGGAAATTGCACAAAAGGGTTCAAAAGAAATTATTTTAACGGGAGTGAATGTTGGCGATTTTGGTCGTTCAACAAATGAAAAACTGATTGATTTATTAAAAAAACTTGATGAAGTAGAAGGCATCGAAAGATTCAGAATTTCGTCAATTGAACCGAATTTAATTACTGATGAAATAATTAAGTTTATTTCGGTTTCAGAAAAATTTATGCCTCATTTTCATATTCCGCTTCAATCGGGAAATAATAAAATATTGCAATTAATGAAGCGAAGATATGATTTGGATTTATTTACAGAGAGAGTTCGTGTAATAAAATCACTAATTCCGGAGGCTTCAATTGGTATTGATGTAATTCTTGGATTTCCTTCCGAGAGTATTTCCGACTTTGAATCAACTTTTAATTTTATTGAAAATATTGATATTTCATATTTACACGCATTTCCATATTCAGAAAGAGAAAATACAAATGCTTTAAAAATTGCAGATTCTGTTCCTCAATCTGAGAGATACAGAAGATGTAATGAAATTATTAGTATGGGAGAAAAAAAGAAGAAAAGTTTTATTCAAAAATCTTTAGGAAACGAACTTAATGTGCTATATGAAGCTAATAATTCAAAAAATAAACTTCATGGTTATACAAGTAATTATATCAGAGTAGAAACTCAATATAATAAAGACGTGATTAACAAAGTTGTGAAAGTAAAATTGCTCGAAATACTTGAAAATGGGAATGTTTTGGCTAATTTTGTAAATTGATTTTAAACTAGTTATAATTTTTTTTTAAGGAAATTAAAATGAAAAAAAATAATCAGGATAATAACATTCAACTACTTGTAAATATGCCCAATTGTACTAATTTGCAGTTTACTTTTGTTAATGGATTTATTATTAAGTCAAAGCGAATTTCGGATATAAATGCTAAAAATGCTACATTATATTATAAATTATCTGAAGATTTACAGGATACAATTTTTAAATTCCTTAATCCAAAGGCAATAATACCTTTCAAAGAAAATGGAATATAGTAATTCAATAGAAAAAATAGGGACAGGGCTTGTTTGTTCTTTAGAAACTTTTAAAGGCGCTAAAGTTGAACTTGTAAAGAGGCTTTCTGGTTTTAATGGATTATCCGTTTATAAAGATGGAAAGGTTAGAAAAATTGAAATAAAAACAATGCAAAACAGTGATAAATGGATAGCAATTAATGGTGTAAGAGCTATTGATAAATTATTTTTTGAACGTGATTATTGGATATATTTTGTACTACTTCCTGAAAATGTGGTTGTTGTAACAAAAGCTCTTGCATTTATCCAAACACAACTTGAAATTTCAAATACAAAAGAGGAATTAATTGAATTAGAACAATGGATGAATTTATCAAAAAAATTAACAAAGCATAAAAAATTCAAATTTACTCCTAAAATAAATGTTACATTTCCAATTCCTTTAAGAAAATTATATAAAGATTTTGAAGATTATAAAGATAAATTTTCTAATTCAGTTATTGAAATTTGGCAAAATTCTGATAATTGGAAATTGATTTATAAATCAGAAAAATATAATGAATTTTAAAATGACTTATAAAGTAAACAATTCAAAAGAATGATACAATTTAAAATCGACAAAACGCAATTATTTTGATATTTAATTCATTTATTTACAGCCACATATAATAATTAATAAATCCTAAATCCCAAAAAATGTACCCCACAATTTCAGACCTCATTTCAGACTTATTCGGAATAAATATTCCAATGCCAATTCAAAGTTTTGGCTTTTTTGTAGCAATTGCATTTCTTACTGTAAGTTTAACATTATCAAGAGAATTTAAAAGATATAAAACTCTTGGAATTATAACCGATGTTTCACGAAAAACTATAAAAGGAGCACCTCTCAAAGTTCAGGATTATTTAATTTCAGGCGCAATTGGTTTCATTATATTTTTTAAACTTGTAGATGCATTTATAAATTATTCAGCATTTGTCGAAAATCCACAGGAGTTTATTCTCTCCTTAAATGGAAGTTTTATTGGAGGAATATTAGGTGCAGCAATTGCAATTTATTTTAAATATTCTGATAATCAGAAAGAAATCAAAAAATACGGAAAATCGAAAGAGATTGAAGAAGTTATTCAACCTTCACAAATCACTGCAAATGTTTTAGTTCTGGGAGCAATTTTCGGTTTGCTGGGAGCTAAAATTTTCGATAATCTTGAAAATATAGACAGTTTTATGAAAGACCCTATTGGAAGTCTTTTTTCGTTTAGCGGGTTGACATTTTACGGTGGTTTTTTATTTGCTGCAATTGCTATTATTTGGTATGCAAAAACACTTAAAATAAAGCCTTTACGAATTTGTGATATTGCTGCTCCCGGTTTAGCTTTAGGTTACGGAATTGGTCGAATTGGTTGCCAAATAGCCGGTGATGGTGATTGGGGAATAGTAAATAATATTCCAAAACCGGGTTTTATGAGTTTTTTACCCGATTGGTTTTGGTCATTTAATTATCCGCATAATGTTATAAATGAAGGGGTTTTAATTGATGGATGCGTTGGCAAACATTGTTTTATGTTGCCTCAAGGAGTCTTTCCAACTCCACTTTGGGAAGCAATACTTGGAATTTCTATGTTTCTGATTTTATGGAGTATCCGTAAGCGAATTAATATTGCAGGAATGTTATTTTCTATTTTCATGCTTATGCAGGGAATTGAACGTTTTTTTATCGAAAAAGTAAGAGTAAATGCTGTATATCACATATTTGGTTCAGAAATTACACAAGCAGAAATTATTTCATTTGTGTCTATAATTTTGGGAATTGGAGGTATAATTTATCTATATAAAAATAAGCAGAAGTATTTAAAATATTAAAAAAAAAACAGTTTTTACAAACTTACTATTAATGAGCTACGAAAAAATATGTTCCGAATCTATTATTCTAATTAAGAATACCGGAGAATTTATCAGAAATCAGAAAGACATTTTATCAGAAAAATCTGTAGAAGTTAAAGGATTACATAATTATGTAACTTATGTGGACAAAACCGCAGAAAAAATGCTTGTTGATGGATTGAGGAAAATTCTTCCGAATTCGGGTTTTATTACAGAAGAAGAAACTGCTTCGCATAAGAACGAGGAATTTATCTGGGTTATTGACCCTTTAGACGGAACTACAAATTATATTCATGGACTACCTCCGTTTGCAATTAGTGTAGCACTAATGCAAAATAATAAAACTGTAATTGGAATTATTTACGAAATAATGCTTGACGAATGTTTTTATGCATTTGAAGGAGGTTCTGCATATTTGAATGGTAAGCAAATTAACGTTTCAAAAACAGAAAAAGTTAATAACTCGCTGATTGCAACAGGATTTCCATATTATAATTATGCCCGTATAAAACCATTTTTAAGCACATTGGAATTTTTCATGAAAAACTCTCATGGAATTCGCCGGATTGGCTCGGCTGCAACTGATTTAGCCTATGTTGCCTGTGGCAGATTCGATTCTTTTTATGAATATAGTTTAAGCCCATGGGATGTAGCAGCAGGAGCATTTATTGTAGAAAAAGCAGGAGGGAAGGTCTCCGATTTTTCAGGAGGCAATAATTATATATTTGGTAAAGAAATAATTGCAACAAATAATAATATTTATGACGAATTTCTAAAAATTGTTGTTTCGTTTATGAATTGATTATAAAAAATTACATAATTTTGAAAACTAAAAATTAATTTAAAACTTATTTAATTATGAAAAAAGTATTGATTGTTATTGGAATTTTAATTTTAATTGTAGTTTTATTAGGACTGTTCGCTCCTAAAGATTACACAGTTGCAAGGTCAGTTAAAATTAAAGCATCAAAAGAAGTTGTGTTTTCACAACTAAGTTTATTAAGCAATTTTAATAATTGGTCGCCATGGAAAGATTTAGATCCAAATATGGTTACCACTTATGAAGGAACCGATGGTACACCTGGGGCAAAATCTCATTGGGAAGGAAACGATTCGGTTGGTAAAGGTACTATGGAACTTAAAAGAATTGTTCCAAACGATACAGTTGAAACAACAATTTATTTTATCGAACCATGGGAATCTACAACTGAAAGTTTTTATGCAATTTCTGAAAGTGGAGATAGTCTAAATGTAACATGGTCATTTACAGGTCATAACTCTTTTCCCTGGAATATTATGGGATTATTTATGAATATGGACGAAATGCTTGGAAAAGACTTTGAAAAAGGATTAAATAGATTAAAAACTTTAACAGAAAAACAAATGACAGAAAATAAAACATACAGAGGTTATAATATTACTGAAACTGAATATGCAGGAGGTAATTTTATTGCTGCACGAAAAGTTCTTAAAATGGAAGAAATGGGTAAATTTTTTGGTCAATCAGCACAAGATATAGGTTCATTTATGAAAAAAAATAAATTAGAACAAAGTGGACCTATGACAGGATTATTCTATAAATGGGATGAACAAAACAAAGAAACTGATGCAGCTTTTGCAGCTCCTGTGGCAATTTCTAATGAAATAAAAAAAGATAATGGAATAGAAGTAATAAAAGTTGACCATTCAAAAGCATTAAAAATTGAATATTATGGTGGATATGAACAATCTGCTGAAGCACATTATGCTATGGACGATTATATAAAAGAAAAAGGCTTAACTCAGATTGCTCCGGTAATTGAAGAATATCTTACCGACCCAACTTCTGAACCAGATACTTCTAAGTGGCTGACTAATATTATTTATTTAGTTCAATAGAAGATAATTCTGCAAATTATAAACCGGCTAAATGCCGGTTTTTTTATTTGCAAGCTGTTTCAAAATATAGGTTTTGTTTTCAATATCAAATGTAATAGCATAAACCGAAATTGTTGCACCGGAAATTGCATCAATATTTTTCCCAACATTCAAATTATAAGTTCCATTATAACCCAAAAATTGCTTTAACCAACCTGCTGCGGTTATTTCCTGACCATGAGTAGCCTGATAATTAAATACTTTAATATGTTTTATATTTATTTCTTTATCGTAAATTGTAAAATAATCAAAGTATTCTGAATTGTCATTTACAACCGGATGACTAACTCCAGCAGTACATCCGCCGGCTCGGCAGCTAAAAACTCTTCCTATGTATATATACTTAAAATTATTAGAATTATCATTATTTATTTTGAACATTTTTCCATTTAACTCTCCTAAATCATCGAAATTTGATATTTTAAATTCTTCTAATTCAGGCTTTTCTATCCCAGCCTTATTATTTAAATATTTCATTAATGATTTAGGAGAGTAATTAATATTCAAATTATTACTAACCAATAAGTAATTAAAAATTAATATGAATGGATAAATATAATTCATTGTTATAAATTAAAACATTACGCCAAAACCAGCATTAAATGTTTTTGAAGATTCTTTATCAGCTTTGGATTTATTTAGCTGCATATCAGCTTTTAATACAAGTCCTTTGTCAAGTTTGTAAGTCAAACCAAATGTAATTTGATTATTATTGTAAGAATCGTTTTTGGTTAAATAATTTCCGACAGAGTTATGAGTATTATAGGTTTCGTATCTGACAAATGGAATTAATTCAGATTTAATATTTTTTAATGGTCTGAAAACATTGTAACCAATTTCGGCATAATATCCTATCATTGAATTGCCTAAGTCATTTGGTGTTGAATCATTTTTAGCAGTAAAATAATTATATTGTTCAGCATTTGAAATTGAAGTATTATAAAATTGTGCTCTAAATTCAAATCCTTTTATTTTATATCTTGCATCAAAACCTATCATTGTTATGCCAACAATTGAAGAATCTGCTTTCGAAATCGCATTTTTATCTGACTTATCAATGCCATTATATAATTTGCTTTGTGTATTTCCAAAATAACCTGAAACTCCAAAGTTTAATCCCCGGATTCCATAAAATTCAATTTTTCCGGTGAAATTTGGAGAACTAATATACGAGTCAGCACCTTTTTGTCGGGCACTTCTGAATGCACTTTTTCCATTCATTTTCGCTGCTCCGTCAAATCCATTAAAACCATTAATTAAATACATCTGATATTTTAATTTAGCTTCAACAACATTTCCCGAAAAACCCAATCCGACTTCACGCCAGGTTGTTGGAGAAATTGTGTTATCAATAACGGGTCTTTCTACTCCGTTAAAGGTTGTAGGTTCGTGAAATTCATTAACAATTCCCATTGGAACTAATAAAAGACCGGCTTTAAAATTCAGATATTTATTTATTTTGTATTGCATAAATGCCTGTTCTACAAATACCTCAATAACATGCTCGTATTCTATTTCAGATATAAAACTTAATTTATTGTTGTAATTGTAGCCAATTAGCATTACCATTCTATGAACATCTAATTTGCCATTGTTTTTAAATTCGGAACTAAGTTTTTGGTTGAAATGTGTTTCGCCATAACCACCAATTGCTAATTTGTTATCAGATGTTAATAATTTATCGGCAATGTTTTCATATTTATTTATTAAACTATCGCTATTTTGCGATTTTGAGAAAAAAGAAATAAACAGTAAAAAAATTAAAATTGAATTTGTTTTCATTTTGTTTTTATTTAAATTAAATATTGATACAAAATTGGATATATATATTAAAGAGAAAAATACCTAAATATTGGTAATTTCAAATTTTATTAATTTCAGATTTTATTTGTTATAAGTGACTGAAAATAAAAATATAAACATAGAAGTTTATTCCGACGGAAGTTGTAATCCCCAATTAAATATTGGTGGTTGGGCTTCAATAATTCTATATAATCAACAAAAAATTATCCTCGAAGGAAAAGAATTAAATACAACACATAACCGTATGGAGTTGCTTGCTGTTATTAATTCGATTAAATATATTTTTAAAAACCTGACAAATTTCAATTGTATAAAAATATATTCAGATAGTCAGTACGTTGTAAGACTAAATGAACGAAAAGAAAAACTGTTAATGAAGAATTTTATTACAAAAAAAGGAAATATACTGCGTAATTCCGATTTACTTTCTGAATTAATTAACTTTATGCAGATGCCTAATATTGAATTTGTTAAAGTAAAAGCACACCAAAAACCAACTCAATTTGAAAACTATAATATAGAAGTAGATAAAATTGTAAGAAAAATTGTGAGAGATGCTGTAAGCCAAATCAATAAATAATATCGAATGCACAACTTTTCAAATTAATATTAGAATAACCCTCCTTTAGGTCGGGGAAAACAATAAAAAAAAGGGCTTTAGCCTTGAATTTTATCTAAAAAAGAATATTATTATGTTGACTTATAAAATTTATAAACAAAAGTCATGGCTAAAGCCAAGAAAGCTTTCGGTTTTTCAATCCCCGACCTAAAGGTCAGGGTTAATAATATTAATGCTTAATTTGGTAAGATACCTAATAAACAATTTGATTTTTGACAAAATATTTTTTGTTAAAAGTTTTGACAAATAAAATTTTGTCATCTTTGTTAAAAAAATTAACTATGTCTAAACTAACCAGATATAACTTCGACGAAATAATAAACCGCGAAAAAACAAACTCTGTAAAATACGATTTGCGTTCAAAACTATTCGGAAAAGCAGATGTAATTCCAATGTGGGTTGCCGATATGGATTTCAAAACTCCCGATTTTATTGTCGAAGCAATTCGAAAACGAACCGAACACGAGATTTTCGGTTACACTTTTCGCTCCGAAGGTTTCTGCAATTCAATAATAAACTGGATACAAAAACGTCATGGCTGGACAATTGAAAAAGAATGGATTTCGTTTAGCCCCGGAGTAGTTCCTGCTTTAAATATTCTTGTTCAATCACTTACTAAGCCCGGCGATAAAATTATTGTACAACCGCCTGTTTATTTTCCATTTTTTGGAGCAGTCGAAAACAATGGACGCAAAATGGTAGAAAATCAATTGAAACTTGTTAATGGGCGCTATGAGATTGATTTTGAACATTTAGAAAGTGTAATTGACACAGATGTTAAAATGCTTTTATTTTGCAGTCCTCATAATCCATGCAGCAGAGTCTGGACTAAAGAAGAACTTGAGAAGATTGGCGATATTTGTCTGAAAAACAATATTCTAATTGTGTCAGATGAAATACATTCCGATTTAGTATTTAAACCAAATAAACATTTTCCAACTGCTTCAATTTCAAAACAAATTTCTGATATTACAATTACTTGTATTGCTCCAAGTAAAACATTTAACCTTGCAGGTTTGCATACTTCTGCTGTAATTTGCAGAAACAAAGAATTACTCAAAAAATACAATAAATTTCTTGAAGATTTTCATTTAAGCGGCGGCAATATTTTCGGATTTGAAGCATTGGAAGCAGCATATAATCAAGGCGATGGCTGGTTAAATCAATTATTAGAATATCTTCAATCCAATATTAATTTTGTTGACGATTATTTGCAACAAAATATTCCCAAAATAAAATTAATAAAACCCGAAGCTACTTTTTTGCTCTGGCTCGATTTTAGAGAATTAAAACTAACAAATAAAGAAATAAAAAAACTCCTAATAGAAAAAGCCGGAGTAGCATTATTCGATGGCAGAATATTCGGAAAAGGCGGAGAAGGTTTTCAGAGAATGAATATTGGTTGTCCGAAAGAGGTTTTGGAAAAAGTGCTAATAAATTTAAAAGTTGAATTTACAAAATAAAAAAATCACTTTTAGCAGCTTTAATTACATATTATTATGCATTTTAATATCTTCTTAATAAAATATTTTAATATTTTTGAAGCAAAAAAATTGTATAATCTCAAAATGCGTATATTATTGAATATCTTTATTTAAAATGATTCGTAAATTATTAACCATAACATTCTTTTTACTATTAATAAGGGTAGGCTTTAGTCAAAATTTATACACAATGCTATTTTTTGAAAATATTTCATTAGAAAATCCTGCTTATGTTGCAATAAAAGATAAAAATAGCATTTCATGTTCTACTTATACCATTTCATTGCCCATAATGGAGGCAAATTATAGTAATTCATCTGGTCGAATATCATTAAATGTTCCTATAAAGAAATTAAGTTCAGGTTTTGGTTTTCATACAATGTACGATAAATTTGGTCATTTTTCGTACTTTAATACAGGGGCAATATATTCTTTTAAATATGATTTTGATGAGAACTATTCATTAGCACTAGGATCAGATTTTTCTGTAAATATTAATAAGCTTAGAGCAAGCAGAATAGATTTAATTTCTTATGACGAGCCAAATATTCATAATGATATAGTAAATAGCTATTTTAATGTTGATTTAGGATTGTGGTTTAAAGCACATAAGTTAAACTTTGGAATAACCAATAAACATTTAAATCATCCAAAAATCAATAATTATTATGGCTCAACTACAATTCTAAGTAATATTAATATAATACTAAATTATAACTTTCGGATTGGAAATAAAATTATTTTAAAAAATAATTTATTGACATTTGATGTTTTTCATTTTTCTGATTATAAGCAACTTATGCTAAATAATCAGTTTGAAATAAATAACAAATTCATAATAGGTTTAACTTCTGAACTTTATGCAACATCTGATAAGGTTGTTATTTTAGCATCAAATATCGGTTTAAATCTTTCAGATAAGTTCAAGTTTGTAATGTCTGTAGAGTTGTTTCAAATAAGCAAAATGGATATTCGAAGAAACGTGATAGAGGGTATCTTAACGTATAATTTTTAAAATGAAAATATACATAATATTTATATTATCAATAATTTGTATCAATTTGTATTCTCAATCAGCTAATGACACTTTGAAGCTAAAGAAAACCGCAATTAGATTACATTTTTTACCATTTGGATTTAGTGTAGAACAACGTTTAAGTAAGAATGCAACATTAATTATGGATTTAGGTACAAACTATAATTTAACTATTATGTCTCAACAGTCAATTGATGAAGCCGAAATAATGCTACTTCCATACATTGAGTTTGAACCAAGAATTTATACAAATTTTCAATCAAGACTTGAAAAGGGTAAAAAAATAAACTATTTTTCTGGGGCTTATGGGGCTTTTAAAGCAAAAGGAATAACAGATTTAATATTTGAAGGTTGGTTGATTCAAACTGGTCCACTGATAGGTTATCAAAGTGTATTTAGTAATTTTTTTTATTGGAATATAGGAATTGGAGTTGGTTCTACTTTTATTGAAGAAGATATTCGATTTGGAATAATTGGTGAATTTAAGTTAGGTTTGAACTTAAATTAATGTTGATAATTATTAGACTTAAAATTCATTAAGCGACTTAACTTACAGTTAATAAATAGTTTATTTAACAACTGCTTTTTTGTCACATTTAGTCCAATTGAGCTGATGTTGGTCAAAATTCACTGATAAACAAGGAAATTATCGACCTTTTCTTGAACCTTATCAAATTGTAAAATCGTTTTATGATTATGGAATAATTCATAAAAAAAGCAGGTTTCCCTGCTTTAATTTTATATTTCAATTCTCCGATTTCCCTTTTTATAAAGCTTTTGAAGAATTTTATGAGTTTTAGCAAATTGATTTGTCATAATCATTGAAGCTATAATATCTGGCTTGTAACTAGCTTCTTTGTATGTTTCAATTCTGTATTTTTCAAATACACTTGCTGATACTTCTCCTGCTTTACACGAAACATCGGTAATATCGGCAGGAAGGCAATGCATATAAAGTGCTGAACCGTTTTTGGTTAGTTTCATTTTTTCTTCTGTACACTCCCAGTTTTTGAATTTAGCATTATTTGCAAGACATTCTTTTTCAAGGGCTTTTAGTCCTTCATTATCTTTATTAGTTAATAATTCTGTGCGGCGTTCCATAACTTTAAATGGTGCCCAGCTTTTTGGATAAACTATATCTGCATTTTTGAAAGCAGTATCCATGCTATTAACTACTTTGAAACTTCCGCCACTTGCTTTAGCATTTTTCTTTGCAACTTCAATAACATCTGGAATAAGGTCGTAACCAGCAGGATAAGCTAATTCTACTTTCATTCCAAAACGAGTCATAAGTCCAATAATTCCTTGAGGAACTGAAAGTGGCTTTCCGTAACTTGGAGAGTAAGCCCAAGTCATTGCAATTTTTTTACCTTTAAGGTTTTCGAGCGAACCGAAATAATGTTTAAGGTGTAATAAATCAGCCATTGATTGAGTCGGGTGGTCAATATCGCACTGTAAATTAACAATTCCGGGACGTTGTTGAAGTACTCCATGCTGAAAACCATCGTCAAGTGCGGCACCAAATTCGCGCATATAAGTGTTTCCTGCACCTAAAAACATATCATCGCGAATACCAATAATATCAGTCATAAACGAAATCATGTTTGCAGTTTCACGAACTGTTTCGCCATGTGCAATTTGCGATTTACCTTCGTCTAAATCAGCTACTTCTAAACCTAATAAGTTACAAGCCGATTGAAACGAGAATCTTGTACGGGTTGAGTTATCTCTGAAATTAGATATTGCCAAACCAGAATCGAAGCATTTTGCCGAAATATTGTTCTGACGCATATACCTTAGAGCCTCAGCCACATAAAGCACTAACTCTAATTCTTCCATTGATTTTTCCCAAGTAAGTAAAAAGTCTTTACCGTGTAAATCGGCTTTTAGACTTTTAATTTTTTCGATTAATTCGTTAAATGTTGTTTTTGACATAATATTTTAGATTAGATAATTGTTAATAATTAAATTAATTTTCTTAAAAGTAATTCTTCTTTAAAATTTTCAATTGTTATTACGTTAATTTTTGGAAAATCTAATGTTTTTAAAACATTGAAATGTTTATCATTTGAAACTAAATAATCATGATTACAAGCTATTGCACAATCAACAAACTTATTATCATCATTATCTTGTAAAATATAATTTGATTTAAAATATATTATCAAATGCTTTACATTATCAAATTCTAATAAAGATCTAATTGTATGATTAGCAGTATTCACACTAAATTTATTTGCAATAACTTCTTCATATTCCAATAATATATCATTAGTAATGTATAAATTGAATTGGTTATTTTGAATGCACTTATACAGCCAATGGTATTTGGAATACTCAGATATAGACACCAATAAAACATTGGTATCTAGTACTATATTTAATTTATCAGTATTATGATTCATTTAACCAGCTATCCATATCATTATCTGTTAACCCCTTTTTTTTCCAATCATCATTAGCAGACTCAATAGCTTTTGTTGCATAAAAATTTGCTAATAAATGCTTTAATTCTTTAAGTTCATTGTCATTAAAATTTGTAGAAAAAAGTTTCAATAACTCTAATTGTGCATTAGTTAAATTTTGATTTTCTAAATACATAATTTTAAAATTAAATTATTTCATAAGCGAATAAAGCATAAAATGCTGATGCCTTAACTAAATCGCTAACAGGAACTTTCTCGTTTGGAGCGTGAGCTAATACTTCATTTCCAGGTCCAAAGCCAATAATTGGAATCCCATAATAACCATTAATTGTAACACCGTTTGTAGAGAAAGTCCATTTGTCAACATTTGGATTTTCTTTAAATAATCCTTTAAAAACATTAACTCCTGTCTGAACTATTTTAGATTCAACAGGAATTTTCCATGTAGGAAAGTATTTTTCCATTCCATATTTTAAACCTGTATATGCAACTTCTTCATATTGTAAAACTTCAACTTTTGCGTCATTACCATAAGGTTTAATAATTTCTGCAATTTCTGCAACTGCCGATTCTTTAGTTTCGCCCCAAGTTAAACGTCTATCGAGGTGTAAATGAGCATAATCGGCAACTGCACAAAGCGAAGGACTTCCTGATTTAAACTCAGAAATTGTTACAGTTCCTTTTCCTAAAAATTCATCAGATTTAAGTTTTTCGTTTAATTTTTCAATTTCTAACGCTGCTCTTGAAGCCATATAAATTGCATTTTTACCTCTTTCAGGTGCAGAGCCGTGGCATGAAATTCCTCTAAAAGAAACTCTAATTTCCATTCTGCCTCTATGTCCGCGATAAATGCCTAAATTTGTTGGCTCAGTGCTGATTACAAAATCGGGTTTTAATTTATCTTCTTCAACAATATATTTCCAGCAAAGTCCGTCGCAATCTTCTTCAATAACACTGGCTACAACATAAAAAGTTAAATCTTTGTTGAATCCTAATTCTTTTAAAATTCTGCCGGAAGTTATTGCAGATGCAATTCCACCTTCTTGGTCAACAGTTCCTCGTCCGTGAACATAACCGTCTTTTACTTCGCCTGAAAATGGGTCGAAATTCCAGTTTGAACGATTTCCAACTCCAACTGTATCTATATGACCATCAATTGCTAATTTAGTTTTTCCGTTTCCAATTCGACCTATTACATTTCCAAGTCCGTCGATAAAAACTTCATCAAATCCGGCTTCTTCCATTTGACGTTTTGCTTCGAGGCATACATTTTTTTCTTGTAAACTTTCGGAAGGAATTTTTACTAGTTTTGCTAAATTATTAGCAGTATAATCCTGATATTTTACAGAAAGTTCGTTGATTTTATTAATTATTTGTTCCATATTCGTATTTTTATATTAATACAAAATTAAGAAAAGAAATTAATTTAATATTATTTATGTTTAATAATTCAATAGTTCAGTATGTTTTTATAAGGCACTATTAATCAGTAGATTGCTTCACTGCGTTCGCAATGACGTAACATGCAGACAGCTAGACAATTCGTCATTGCGAGGAACGAAGCAACCTTTAGCTCGACGAAGTCAATCTCAAAATATACTGAACTATTAAAAATTGACTTTTGAGTGAATTTGATTTTTATGCAATTTATTGAAGTTAATAAGACTTATGAATTTAATTTGATAGATGAAATTGACTTTTTTTCAAATGAAAAGTATTATATTTTATGTGACCCATTCAATAGAAAACATTTGTTAAACAGTAACATATATTTAGAATATAATTATAAAATTGGTGATAAAATTTTATGTAAAGTAGATAAAATAAATTGTCAGGGAAGGGTTTATATTGAACCCGAACATCCGATTTATAAAATTGGGAATTATTACGATTTCAAATTTTTAAGAAAAGATAAAATAAGAAATAAAAGAGGCGATTTAAAGAATGTGTTAATATTTGAGGATTTGTTAGGAAAAGAAGCAAATTCTTATGTTTCTGATTTAGATTTTTTCAATAATTTTAAAAAATTAGAAGTAAATGCGAGAGTAGTAAAGATTAAAAAAGCACAAGTTTATATTGAGTTAAAGAATTAATAATTAAGGCTATGAAATATTATATCACAAAAAAAGTATCATTGTCATTCGACGAGGCTGTTCAAAAAGTTACAGAAAATTTATCGAAAGAAGGTTTTGGAATAATTACAGAGATTAATGTTAAAGAAACGATGAAGAAAAAGCTCGACATTGACTTCAGAAATTACAGAATTTTAGGTGCTTGCAATCCAAATTTTGCTCATCAAGCATTAACTGTCGAAGATAAAATAGGAGTGATGTTACCTTGTAATGTAATTGTTCAGCAACATGATAACGGTGAAATAGAAGTTTCGTCAATTAATCCGGCTGTTTCGATGCAATCTGTTGCTAATCCAAATTTAAATGAACTTGCTCAAAAGGTTGTAAGTGCTTTAACAAGAGTAATTGAAGCTTTGTAAAAGAATTGGTAAGCTCAAACTGGTTTCAGAACATTAAGAAATGCAATATAAACTCCGAAGGAGTTGAACATGAATAACCCCCAATGAAATTGGGGGTTATTCACATTAAATCCCGTTGGGATTTTAGAAATCTCTGAAACCAAATTGAACTTACAAGAATTGTACTATAAAATTACTCTTCTAACACAATCAATTACAGTTCCATCGACCCATTTGATAACAGCAACAACTTCATTGCCAAGCTCTGGTTTTGCAGGTTTTCCACAGATTTTTTCTGCTTCGGTTTGCAATTCCTGAATTGTTTTAATTGGAAGTTTTGAATTTTTCAATTTTTCAATCAAGTCGGTTCGGAGTGGGTTAATTGCAATTCCGCGTTCGGTAACAATTACATCAATTAATTCGCCTGGTCCACAAATAGTTGTAACTTCATCTAAAATAACCGGCATTCTGTCGCGAAACAAAGGAATTGGAAGAATTGTGCATTTAGAAAATAAACAATTTTGCCATCCGCCGATTCCATGAAGCAAATAGCCATCTGAATGTGTAACAACATTTGCATTGAAATTCAAATCAACTTCTGTAGCTCCAAGTATGCAAACATCTACCATTGATGCAAAATTTCCTTTTCCATGGTAGTTATAACTTGTAAAAGGACTGGTATTTACATGTGTTGGGTTTTCTCGCATAGAACGTACACCTTCAAGGTCAAAAGTTTGACCATCAAGAATATATCCAAGTAAACCATCTTCCATCATTTTAACAAGATATTTGTTGCTACCGCCTCTTGCCCAACCGGCTTTCATTTCCTTTGATTTTAATATTTCTGAAAAATAAATTCCAATAGAAAGGGCTGTTCCACCTGCACCTGCTTGAAACGAAAAACCATTACGAATTATTCCGGCTTCGTCGCAAAATTGTGCAGTCATTTCAGCAAGTAACAATCTGTCGGGGCTTTTTGTAACTTCTGTTGTACCCGAAACAATTTTTTCGGGAATTCC
>MENC01000204.1:839-2438 GCA_001768155.1 Bacteroidetes bacterium GWA2_30_7 | reverse complement strand
CAACTTTAACAACAAAATCAACATTATTTCCGTGAATTTGCCAAGGATAACAAGGGAATTGTACAAGATTATCCGTAACAACTACAACTTTATCAGCAAATTGAGAGTCGGCAAGTGCAAATCCAAGCAAACCACATGCAGCAGGACCTCTGTCTCCGGTAGCATTTCCAAAAAAATCGGCAGTTGGAGCAGCAATTACGGCAATATCAATTTTTACTTCTCCATCTTGAACTGCTTGATAACGTCCTCCATGTGAACGGAGTACACCAGTTCCTTTCATTTTTCCCTGCGAAGTAAATTTTCCTAATGCACCATTCATACTTCCCTCAATGTGATGAATTGTTCCATCTTCCAGATATTTTATAAGTGGCGAATGACATTCAAATGAAGCTGATGGAAACCAAACCAAATCTTTAATTCCAAGTTCGGCTGCAATGTCAAATATTTGAACTGCAATAATATCACCGTTTCTGAAATGATGATGTGTGGAAATCGTCATACCATTTTTGATTCCCGATTTTATAAGTGCATCTTTCAATGAAGGAAGAAGTTTATTCCCGTCTGCTGGATAATCTGCACAACTTGAAATTTGTGGAGCATACTTTCGACCTTGTGGTTTGTATTTTCCAACTCCCATATATGGAATTACAGGTTTTCCATTTACTTGTTCTGGAATCATTCGCCCGATAGCGTTTTTAACTAACTTTACTGACTTTTCCATTTTACTTTATTTTTTACCACACTTCGACAAACTCAGTGCATCGCATAGAATCATAGGAACATAGTTTTCACATAGATATTCCTATGTGTTTTTTCTAATGTGTTCTATGTGTCTATGTGGTTCATATATTTATTATACATTAATCCAATTTTCTGGAATTAAACCAAGACTAATTGCAAGATTTATACTTTTTTGTGCTCTTTTTACGACAGGTGGGTCAATCATTTTTGTTCCTAATGAAACAACTCCAAGCCCTTTTTCTTCGGCTTCGATAAAAGCTTTGACAATTTTTTTAGCTTTTTCGATTTCATCTGTTTCTGGAGCAAAATTTTCGTGAATAACTTTAATTTGTCGTGGATGGATACAGCCCATTCCTTCAAACCCAAGAGACTTCGACATTTTTACATTTTTTGCCAATGCATCCATATCTCCAACGTCTGAAAATACTGAATCAATAGGTTGAATTACAGAAGCTTTGCAAGCGTTTACCAATCTTTGTCGAGCATATAAAGATTCAGTCGCTTCTTTTGTACGTTTAACTCCTAAATCGGCAGTTAAATCTTCAAGTCCAATTGCCATTGCAACAATATTTTTTGAAGAAGAGGCTATTTCAAAAGCTTTTTCAACACCTAAAGCACTTTCAATTATTGGCATTAACCAAATAGGGTGATTTACATTATGTTTTTTTGAAAGTTCCGCAATTTTTTTCTCTACTTGATTTATTTGTTCTGCCGATTCACATTTTGGAATCAATATCAAATTTACGTTGTGAGGAATAATAAAACTCAAATCGTCAAGACCTCTTGGGATTTGATTGATGCGAACCATTCGCTCTGCTCCATAAAAATCGACCTGACGTAACGCATTTTTTACAAGGT
>MENC01000204.1:0-791 GCA_001768155.1 Bacteroidetes bacterium GWA2_30_7 | reverse complement strand
GAATTATTCCATTTGGATTATGTATTCCTGCATTAATCATCATGTTTGGAGTATTTCCCGGAAGATAAAGTCTCGAAAAGCGGAATTGTTCTTTTGTAGTTTTGTATTTATTTTCGGCAATCATTTCAATAAGAAATTCCTTGTCGTTATGAACGATTTGTTTAATTGCTGCTTCAAGTCTGGCGGCAATCACAAAAGGCAAAGCCCCAGTGTCAATAATTAAAAGTTTAGCATTTTTTATTTCAAAAAAATTCAATATTTCGTGGCATTGCTTGATAATATTTTCACCAAACATAACTTTTACTTTGCTTTGAAGGTCGATAATAATCCCACCTGAAGATGTTATTTCGAGTGAAATATAGCAATCGGAACGAATTTTATCACCTTTATTTCCTGCTTCGGCAATTGTTGGCTGTTTTGTTTTTTCCATCTGTTTATTATTTAGTTAGTCGGTCGTTTTCACGCATTTATAGATTAAAAATATTTTTTCACGCAAAGTCGCAAAGTACGCTAAAATTAAAGTACGCAGAGTTAAAAAACATTAATGTTTTTTTCTTTGCGAACTTTGCGTAAAATCTTTTTTTATAACCATTCCCTTTCTGATAAATCGGAACAAGTTCCCGAAATTCGGGACAAGCTGTATGTATTTTTTAGTAATGGCTTTTCCATGTTTAATTATTTTTAATAAAGTTAACTAAGCCTTTCTTCTCAATAATATTCATTAATTTTTCAGGCAATGGGGCAACTTTAAAAGACTTGTTGTTAAGTTTAATAATTCCACCTTTAAAGTC
>MENC01000203.1:2272-6670 GCA_001768155.1 Bacteroidetes bacterium GWA2_30_7 | reverse complement strand
TTTCTACGATTTCAAAGAGCGTTTTTAATGTAATATTACTTCCATCATTTTCAACTCTTGAAATGTATGTTCTTTTTTTGTCAATTACTTTTGCAAGATCTTCTTGAGTCATTTTTTTTGATACTCTGGCATTTCTTAAAAGTAAACCAATTTTAAATGCTTCAAATTCTCTGTCAAGTTGGTCACGTCTTAGAGTTCCCTTTTTACCATATTGGGTGTCCTTGATTTGTGACCAGGTCTTGATATTTGATTCGTTGTTTTTCATATATTATTTTTTTCTTTTTTCCTTAAAGTATTCATCCTTTAGTCTAATTGTCAGGTCAATTTCAGATTTGGGTGTTTTTTGAGTTTTTTTCTGAAATCCGTTAAGCAAAATAACAAGACTACCTTCGTCAAAAAAACAAAATACTCTCCAAATGTCACTTCCTAAAGAAAACCTAGATTCATAAAGTCCTGAAGTCCCTTCAATATGCTTTAAATACTTTGTCGGAATTTGCTGTTGAAATTCAACGATTTCAAGTATTTTATATATTTTATTCTGGACTTTAACTGTTTGTTTCGACAAAAAGTCCTCAAAATAACCCTTATAGGCAATTATAGTCCTGATTCTTTCCACAAGATTTTTTTCTGCAAAGGTAATTTATAAGTTACAATTCTCCAAATGCTTTTTTATTTTATGCACACTAACGAAGCTATAAAAGTAGTGTAGATACGGATTAATAGTATAAAAACAATTTATAAAATTTGCATAGTTCCGTTAGAGCTTAATAACCTACCTCCAGCAGAGTCTCCTAAAAGGGACTCTGCATCAGTTAATAACGCAGAGTCCTGTAAACAGAGACTCTGCTGGAGCTTAAACGGTTTTGAAAATTGGGATTTTGAGAATTGGAATTTATTTGACATTTGTTTTTTGTGGTCATTGAGCTGGGTCGAAATGTTTTTTGGTGTTTTCTTACTAACACTAAATAGTGGATGTTCCTTTTTTAATATTCTAAAACTGCCCTTTTTTTAATTACTTTTTTGTAAAATTGTATAATATTTAGTTTAAATATCTAAAAAATTATAACCCATGAACGACCTTGAAATTATAAAACAGATTGAAGAAATACTTGATGTTAAATTAGAAAAAAAAATAGAAATTGGATGGGTTTCAAAAGCTTATTCCTTAAATCAAAGTGGGCAAGTTACAGGTGTGGGATTAAACGATTGTAAAATTGATAATAAAAAACTTAAACAACTTATTACTTCCTTAAAAGAATTTAAGAGTTTAATTAAATTAAGTTTAACTGATAATAAAATAAATGATATTTTTTCGTTAAAAGAATTAAAGAATTTAATTAATTTAGATTTAACAAAAAATCAAATAAGTGATATTTCATCTCTTAAAGAATTAAAGAGTTTAACAAAATTAATTTTATTATTTAATCAAATAAATGACATTTCTTGGTTAAAAGGCTTAAAGGGTTTAACTTATTTATATTTATCAGAAAATCAAATAAATGACATTTCTTCGTTAAAAGAATTAAAGAATTTAACTAATTTAGATTTATCAGAAAATCAAATAAATGACATTTCTTCGTTAAATGGCTTAAAGAGTTTAACTTATTTAAATTTATCAGGAAATAAAATAACTGACATTTCTTGGTTAAAAGATTTAAAGAGTTTAACTCAATTAAATTTATCAGATAATCTAATAGATGACATTTCTTGGTTAAAAGATTTAAAGAGTTTAACTTATTTAAATTTACCAGTAAATCAAATAAATGATATTACTTCGTTAAAAGAATTAAAGAGTTTAAAAGAATTAAATTTAAGGAATAATCCTATTGAACAATTACCTGAATGGATTACCGAATTTAAAATGAATATACGATGGACAAATACGTATCAGTTAACGGGGCTTATTACTTTTTTTAATAATCCTTTAAAAAGTCCTCCGGTTGAAATAGTTAAGCAGGGGAAGGAGGCAATAAAAAGACATTTTGAAAAAATTAAAAAAGAAGGACTTGATTATATATACGAAGCAAAATTGACTTTGGTAGGCGAAGGTGCTTCAGGTAAAACATCATTGCAATTACGTTTGATGAACCCAAAATCTTTATTGCCAAAAGAAGATGAACGAACACGAGGAATAAATATCGAAGATTGGAATTTCAAAAACGAAACCAGTAAAAAACATATTGCACATATTTGGGATTTTGGCGGTCAGGATGTATATTATCCGGTTCACAGGTTTTTTTTAACTGAAAATTCTGTATTTGTGCTACTTGCATCAACCCGAATAACTCAACACAATTTTGATTACTGGATACCAACAATTTTTCAATTTGGAGGTAAAAGCCCAATTATTTTAGGTCAAACATGCCATAAAGGAAATAAAGTTTCATGGAACGATATTGGTTCATTTTTGAGCAATACCGATTTTAATATTGTACGAATTAATCAAATTCCATATCATCAACTTAACTTGCTCAACAATAACGAAGGATTGGAAGCAATTAAAGAAACTATTATTGAACAAATTCTGAAATTACCACATTACGGTAAAGGAGTTCCAAAATCGTGGATTCCGGTTAGAGAAAAACTTGCTGAATTAGCAGTAAATTCAGATTGTATTACATACGAAAAATTTGTCGAAATATGCAGAGAATTAAGACCCGAGCAATTTGAAAAACCTGTTGATATTGAGGATTGTGCAAGGTTCTTTCATTCTATTGGAGTTATTTTGTGGTATTACAATACAGAAGAATTAAGGAATACCTTAGTATTAAAACCAGAATGGGCTTTGAATGCTGTATATAAATTAATTGACGATGCTGAAGTTCAAACCCATCAAGGTATTATTACTGCAAATGATTTTAAGCGATTGTGGAGTGATGGATGCTTTACAGATAAACATCAGATATTAAAAAAAATGCTTGAAGAATTTCGTATAGCATTTCATAAAAAGCATAATGATGAATATATAATTGCTGCAAGGCTGCTTTCCATGCCTGATGAAAAAAAATGGAAAAATAATGAAGCCGACCTTCGTCTTGAATATAACTATGAGTTTATGCCAAGGGGTTTAGTAAATCAGTTGAGTGCCGAACTAAGCAGATATATTTCAAACGATAACGAGGTATGGAATAATGCTGTTAATTTCAAATTCGAGAGCAAAACTGCTCAAAGTCAGGTTGAAGAGGATTTTTATAATCGAAAAATAAGTATAAAAGCAAAAGGAACTGATGCCCGTGCATTAAACATGTTGATTATGGATTCTCTAAAGAATATAACCGAAGGTTACAAAGGAGTCTTTCCACAAATAGTTGTTCCGTGCAATTGCGAAAAATGTGTTAATAATAAAAACCCGCAAACTTATTCTTATGATATGCTTATTCAAAAGATTTCGAATAATGAAAAAGCAAAAGTAATGTGTAATGCAAGTGATAAAATATTTTTAGTTGAAGAATTATTGTTTAACTTAGGCTTACACAATCCGGCAAAAGAAAAACGAGAAATGGAACACAACAAACCAAGAAGAATATTTATAGCTTCATCAAGTGAATTAAAAGACGACAGAAAGGATTTTGAACTTGCCATTCATAGGAAAAATGATATTTGGATAAAGAAAGGTATTTATCTACAACCTGTTATGTGGGAAAATTTTATTGATACCATGTCGCAAACCAGATTGCAAGATGAGTACAATATTGCAGCTAAAGAATCGGATATATTTGTTATGTTGTTTTTTTCTAAGGTTGGTATTTTCACAGCAGAGGAATTTGAAAGTGCTTTCGGTAAATTTAAGGAAACAGGAAAACCTTTGATTTATACATACTTTAAAAACGATGAAATAAAATCTGGTAATTTGAAAGAAGATGATAGTATAAGTTTCTTTGCTTTTAAGAAAAAATTAAGAGATTTAGGTCATTATCAAACAGAATATACAAATACTGAGAGTTTAATTTTGCATTTTTTTAATCAACTTGAAAAATTGTTAGATGCAGGTAAATTATAGTTTTCCTTGCCTTTTGTTTGTGTTATCACAAAAAAGATAAATTAGAACAATCGTATCTGTTGGTGAAAACACCAACAGAGGCATTAAAATTTATAAGTGGTATTAAAATAAGCAGTTAATACAATGCAAAACCAGTGTTTTTTATCAAAAAAGGTTCTACTATTTAAAAAAATCACTGATGTCCGATAAAAATTTCATTAAACTCAAGAAACTCTTTATTTATGCAACCTCTATGAGGTTGAATAATAGGATTGATTTTCCTTTCTACAAATATGAAACTTCTACGAAGTTTTTTATCCTCGTAGAGGATTCATTATTGTAATACAAATAGTTAACTTTAAAACCTACCTCGTAGAGGTTGCATAAAATTTATATAGTACAACAATGATAAAAAATCC
>MENC01000203.1:0-2239 GCA_001768155.1 Bacteroidetes bacterium GWA2_30_7 | reverse complement strand
GATAAGAGCCGCAGCAACAATCATATTTGAACGAATATCGCCTACTGATTCAGGTTGACGGGCAATAGCTTCCATTGCTTTACCACCAATCTGACCAATACCAATACCTGCTCCAACAACTGCGATACCGGCTCCGATACCAGCTCCCATTTTTGCAACTGCTACGTTTGCAACTGCTTGTAAAATAATGCTTAATGTTAACATAAAATATATATTTGGTTAGTGAAAATTAATGTTTATGTGCTTCGGCACTTTCGTGATGTTCGTGTTCTTCGGTAGCCATTCCGAAATATAATGCTGATAATAAAGTAAATACATAAGCCTGAATAAATGCTACTAATAATTCAAGCAATGTCATAAAAATTGTAAAAGCTACAGAAAGTACTGAAATTCCGTAACCTGCACCAATATTTAAATTTCCGAAAATGAAAATCAAACTAAAAAACCCTAATGCAATAATATGTCCGGCAGTTATATTTGCAAAGAGACGCACCATTAATACGAAAGGTTTTGTGAAAACTCCAATAAGCTCAACAATAGGCATTAACGGTATTGGAAATTTTAACCACCAAGGAACTCCGGGAGCATTAATAATATGTATCCAGTAGCTTTTATTTCCGCTAAATGTTGTGATAATAAAAGTAAATAATGCTAAAACCATTGTTATTGCAATATTTCCTGTAAGGTTAGCTCCGCCCGGAAAAATTGGAACTAATCCAAGTAAATTATTAATGAAAATAAAAAAGAAAATTGTAAGTAAAAAAGGCATATATTTTTCATATTTCTTTTTGCCAATAGATGCTTTTGCAATATCGTCGCGAATAAAAATAATGAATATTTCAAATAAATTTTGAATTCCTTTTGGTGCTTTTCCATCGTTGCGAGTATATGCTTTTGCAACTGAAATAAAAATCCAGCAAAGAATTATTATACTTATAAAAAGTGATGTAACATTTTTAGTAATAGATAAATCCAAAGGTTTTACTTCTGTTCCATCGGCAGAAACTTCTACAACTTTTCCTTTATTTTCTGCTGATGAAGATATTTTAAATCCCTTATATTCAGCATGTCCGTGTTGAAAATTGCTTGATAAAAATATATTTAAACCTGATGTTTTGCTGTAAACAATTATTGGAAGTGGAATAGAAACATGGGTTTCGCCAATTTCCATTATATGCCACTCGTAAGCATCGCCAATATGGTCGAGGATAAAGGCTCCTGGTGTGAATTTATTGTGTGCGGCATCTTCATGATTTTCTAAATGACTTGAATCAGTTGTTGCAGTTATTTCTTCTTGATGATTTTCCTGATGTTCAGCCTCTTGAGCAAAAGTAATTTTTGTAAAGAAGTAAAATATTACAAGAAGTATTAATAAATATTTATTCATTTTTATAAAATGTTATTCAGCGAACAAAATTAAAAAAATATCTGTTACAAAAAACCTAAACTTATTTATTTGTGTTTTTATATTTTAAAAAGTTGATTGTTTCAAAAATCAGAAATATTAAATAAATGAAAATAAATGATAATCCGGCTTTTAACGCATTTGATTTATCGATAAAGAAAACAATTAAAATAAAAACCAGAGACGATAAAAGTTTAATTGTTAACGATAGCATGTATCTTCTTATAAAGACGTTTGGTGTATTAAATGCTTTCATTATAAAAAAGTGAGAAACCAGCGACGAAATCAGAATAAATAAAACTATTGTTGAAAAATTGAAAAAATAAAGTTCTGGGAAAAAGTAGAAAATAATAATTGCTACAAAAACTATTATAAGGGTTAATATCAGGCTTTTTATAAGAAAATTGAAAAAAAACATTTATTTTTTTTTGAGAAAATCTTTAATGGAAATATAAATTGCTAATGATACCGAAAGAAGCGAAAAAATTATTGTAAAAACCGGAATTTTTATATTTAAATATTTATCAAGTTTTAATCCGCCAAATACGCCAAGTCCAATTATAACAAGCATTTGAAACGCAATTGACGAGTATTTTGCGTAATTATCGAGTGGCTTTTTCGTATTCGGGTTGTTTTATGTTTTTATGTTCGCCATTTAGCGATGGAGCCTTGGTCATATTGCAAGTTCCGGTAAATATTGCACCTGGTTCAATAGCAAGTTTATTTGAGATAATGTCGCCAAAAATTTTGGCAGTAAGTTTTAATGATAAAAGTTCGGAAACGATTATTTTACCATCAATTTTACCAGATACATCTGCGTTTTTACAATTAATT
>MENC01000202.1:1087-29556 GCA_001768155.1 Bacteroidetes bacterium GWA2_30_7 | reverse complement strand
TCTTGCTCGGATAAATTTGTTTCTTTAGATTTTGATTTCCAAAACCTTAGTTTGTTTTTTATCTTATCCCAAAAGCTTTTTCCCAGTATAAAAATACTTAAATAAAAAGTTATTTCTCCTGCAATTATCAATATTGTTGAATACCCTGCGATTTGAACTTTTGAAAAACCTAACCACGGTATAATAAATAAAATTCCCCATAAAATACATGAAAGCAAAAAAATTATATATCCGATTATTTTAATTCTTTTTTTCATCGAAGCAAATTAATTCAGCTTTTTTTATACGAAATATCTGGTATTTACAACAATACTATTTTTTATTTTCAAGTTTTTTCAAGTTTATTAAAAAGAGAATAATAATCAGAGTAGGCATTGATAATTTGTAAAGTTGCGAGATATTTTTGTTTGGAGAAATATAATATGACGTTAAAAAAAAAAATATGGAAATAATGCCACAACATAGTCCAATTACATTAATAATCTTTTGGGTATTTTTATTGAGATTAATTTTGCGAAATCGAATAACGATAAATATAATAACAGCTATTATCAAAACAATTAATGAAATGATAATATGTATTTTCATTAATAAGAAATTAAATTAGTTTTGAAATTATTTTTTGTAAAATAAACAGATTTTCATTATTAAAAATCCTTCAACGTTTCCTGTGCACCTTTATGAATTTCGTACCAAAAGTCGAGTGCTGCCGATTGTTTATCTTTTTCGAAATATTCAATCCATTTTGTAAGGTCAGAATCAGCATTTTTTTCGACCACTTGTTTGCGTTTCAAAAAGGTGTAAACATATTCAATATTTCGTTCCGATTCCCAAAATACCGAAGAGTTTCGGCTGTTTATACGTGCAGTAATCATTTTAATATTTGCATTAAGTTTTTCTTTCATTCCTTCGCCATAAATAGACTCTACAATATCGGGAAGCATTTCTTCTGCCCACTGTCGGTGGAAACGGCAAAATCCTAAATTATCCAAAATAAATTCTTTTTGCATTCGGTCGGCATTTTTCTGACCAAGCTTACGAGGTGGAATATAATCGTTAGAATAATTCATATAATATTTTCCCATAATAGCCATTGGCGAAAGCGCTCCTGCAACCCAATATTGGTTAGGAACCATCCAACCGTTTCGTGCATAAGAGTTGTAAACAAATTTATTTATAATGCTACGATTTTTTGTGCGAGAAAGTTCGTGAGCTAATTTTCTTGGACCTTTAAATAAATTCAATATTCCTTTCTTTTCGATAATTGCATCAAGTAATTCGATTCCAATATTTGCATTGTGCATAGAGTCCTCAACAATTTTGAAATTAGTTTGTGTAAAAACCGGATATTCGGTAACGCCAAGCTCTTCTTTTGTAAGTAATTTTTCATCAAGACATTCCATTAACCAAGATAAAACTCCACCTGCCGAAATTGCATCAAAGCCATACATATCTGCATGATGATTAAGCTTTTCGGCTGCTCTCTGGTCGAAAATTCCACATTGAGGTCCCATTGTCTGGTAAGGTTCGTAGTCTTTTTTAAATTCCCCATTCATTTTTTTACAAACCGCTCCACAAGGTTCTCCACAATTGGCTTGTTGTTTTTTCTCAATCGTTTCTTCGTTAAATTGTTTAAGATAATGATTTTTAATCAATTTCTCATTTATATCTAAACGGCTTTCTTCGTCCATAAAAATTGATTTATAGTTGAAGGCCATTATTTTACCACCTAAAGTTGCATAATTTACACCAAGAGTTCCGCCTGTATTGAAGTGCGAATCGTAACGATATTTTGTTGTTGCTTCAATGTCTTCGGCTGCAAGTTTTTTGTTAAATTTTTGTTCAAACCATTGGTCTGCTACTTTTCGGTCTTTAAAATCTTCGTGAATTTCTGTACCACCATAAATTATTGCACAAATGCCATGTTCTTGTAATAATTTTGAACCAAAACCGCCTCTTCCAGCCCAAGTATCAACAAATGAATTTTTTCCATTTTTTACTGGTGCAGAGCCAATTGCACCAAAATCGGTACTTAATGCCGAAGGACCAACTGCTAGTACTCGAGGAGTCGATTTATATTTTGATGAAAATTGTTCGAGTGTAAAATCTAACATTCCATAAAAACCTTTTCGTCCTTGCTTCCAAATATTTTTAATATCAACTGGAATTAATCCAACTTCTATTTCCTCGCCATGAGTACGATTTAAGTACAATATAGATGGACTTCCTGCCTTTCCGGTAATTGATAATAAATTAATTCCCAGATTTTCGAAAACTAATCCAGCACCACCCATTGAAGAAATATAAAAACCTCCCCAACATGGCGAAAATCCTGTAAATACCAGTCTATTAGACCCAGGAAATATTGAGCCGCCAAAAATGCCGGTTCCTATATTCAAACTATTATTTTTTGCCGCTAAATGATAGCCTAAATCGACAGGACCGAAAAACTCGCCAATCTGAAACTTATTAAACTTATAAAATGAAGTTGAAGCATCAATTGTAATTGTTCTTAAATGTGATTCCATATATTTGAGTTTTAATATGATTAGATAACAAAAATAATTAAATATTTTACAAAATGTAATTTCTTGAAAATTAAATTACGAAATTAGACTCTGAACATTATAAAAAAGAATTATGAATTTTCATTAAACCTGTAAGTCTGGCTTATTTTGGCAGTGATATGTTCACATTAGATTATAATTCAATTGATTATCTTATAGAAATATTTTATTGCAAAACATAAATATTTTTTACATTTACAACATCTTAAAGAAAAAGGATTTAGTTAAATTACATTTAAAAAAAATAAACGCAATTATTCGTTTAGCGAAATGTTAGCAGACATTTTACAAATAAGCAATAAAGTAAAATATTATGATACCACTTAATGAAATTAAAATATGCAAATGGTCATGGGTTAAAACGGCTGATTTGATTAAAAATAATAAGCATTTACAAACGTTTCATTAACCTCATCAGCCAATTAGACCCAAGACCAATCAGTCTAATCCGTTTCATCTGTGTTCTATTGGATTTTGTACAGATATGGATTTTACCCTTATGTATTGAGAATATACAAAATTTCGTTTAAAAATAAAACGATATAAATTTTGAATAAAAGTCATTTAAGCACCCAATTTAAAAAATTGATTTAATTTTGCATTAATGTTTCAATTTTCAGAAAAATACATGCACCGTTGCCTTGAGTTGGCATCTCTGGGGCTTGGTAATACTGCTCCAAATCCGATGGTTGGCTCTGTAATTGTGTTTGATAATCAAATTATTGGAGAAGGCTTTCATCAGCAATATGGAAAAGCTCACGCAGAAGTTAATGCAATAAATTCGGTAAAAGACAAATCTCTTTTACAAAAAGCAACACTTTATGTTAATCTCGAACCCTGTTCGCATTTTGGCAAAACCCCTCCCTGTGCCGATTTTATCATCGAAAATAAAATTCCAAATGTTGTAATTGGAACTACCGATGTGAACGAAATTGTTTGCGAAAATGGAATAAAAAAGCTTTTCGATGCCGGATGTAATGTCAAAGTTGGAGTTTTAGAAAAAGAATGTAGAGAGTTAAACAAAAGATTTTTTACATTTCACGAAAAAAAGCGACCTTTTATTTTATTAAAATGGGCACAAACCAGCGATGGATTTATAGATAGAATAAGGACTTCGAGCGATAAATCTCCTGCAAATATTTCTGATAAATTTCACCGAATTTTAACTCATAAATGGCGTTCCGAAGAACAAGCAATTATGGTTGGCACTCAAACCGCATTATTAGATAATCCAAAATTAAATACACGTGAATGGACAGGCAAAAACCCAACAAGAATTGTAATTGACAGAACATTACGTCTTACAAAAAGTTTGTATTTGTTTGATGGCTCAATTCCAACACTTATTTTTACAGAGGTTAAAAATGAAGTAAGTTCGCCAAATACAGAGTACATAAATATTGATTTTGATGAAAACTGGTTAGAGCAAATGCTAACTATACTTCATAAACGAAAAATACAATCAATTATGGTTGAGGGCGGTTCGATGCTATTAAATACATTTATTCAAAAAAATTTATGGGACGAAGCCGGTGTTTTTACTTCAAAAATTAAATTCCATAATGGAATTAAAGCACCAACCTTAATAGGAAATTATATAAAACGTGAAATAATTGATGGAAATATTCATGAAATTATTGTTCCATGCTAAAAATTCGTGAAAACTTTATACACTCAATCAATAAATTAGCTGGAAATATTCCAACCAAAACTCTCACAAATATCACAGGACAAAAAGTTATTTTTCCTTTTTACCATTGCATTTCCGATGAAGCACCTATTCATATAAAACATTTATATCAAGTAAAAACTGTTAAGCAATTTGAAGCTGATTTAGAATTTCTTTTAAAAAATTACAAACCACTAGATTATGCTGATTTAGATTATTATATACAGAATAAAAAAACAATTACAAAACCTTCATTTTTACTTACTTTTGACGATGGACTAAGAGAGTTTCACGACATTATTGCTCCAATTTTATATCGAAAAGGAATACCTGCAATTTGCTTTTTAAATTCTGAATTTATCGACAATAAAGCATTGTTTTACAGATACAAAACAAGTTTATTAATTGAATACACTCTTTTATCGAAACCAAATATTGATGCAGGTAAGTATGCAAATTATCTAATTAGACGAGAATTTAAAAAGCTCATAAAGCACTTACAGCTAATTAATTATGAAAATAAAGATATTTTAACCAATTTGGCAAACACTGCAAATTATAATTTCACAAAATATTTAAGGGAGAATAAGCCATATCTCACTTCAAAACAAATATTATCACTCAAAGAACAAGGTTTTCGTTTTGGTTCACACAGCATCGACCATCCAGAATACAGGTTTATTTCATATGAAGAGCAACTAAATCAAACCATTAAAAGCACAAATAGAATTTGTAACGACTTTGGCATTAAATATAAATATTTCTCATTTCCGTTTACCGATTATGGAGTTTCAAAGCAATTTTTCGATGAAGTTTATAATCAAAACAAAGTTGATATTTCGTTCGGTTGTGCCGGAATTAAAGCCGATTCAGCAGTAAAAAACATTCAAAGAATATCGTTAGAAATGAATAATTTATCGGCAAAACAAATAATTAATTCTGAGCTTATTTATTACATTTTTAGAGCTATTTTTGGGAAAAATAAAATCAAAAGAACTTGATAGAGTTGAAATTATATAATATCGTGGAACTTGAACAACTCATTAATTTGGAGCGGTTTTACAATTTTAAAAATATTCCTATTTCGTTACATCGTGCTAAATCGCATTTCCACAATCCACGAGCCGACAAAAACGACATAATAATGATTATTGCCTTCAAAAACAATGAAATAGTTGGCTACATGGGCATATTACCAGATTTTTTATTTATAGAATCCCTTACAAAACATAGAGATTCGTCATTGCGAGGAACGAAGCAATCTATTCAAACATTAACAGATAGCTTCACGAACAATAGCAATATTATTGAAAAACTAAAATTCGGCTGGTTTAGCTGTTTTTGGGTAGATGAAACGATGAGAGGAGAAGGGCTCGGAACACAACTGGTAGAAAAAGCCTTATCGGAATGGAGTGGCAATATATTAATTACCGAATTTGCACCACTTTCAAAAAAACTGTATTTAAAAACAAATTCATTTAATAATTCAACTTTCTTAAACGGAATCAGACTTTACAATCGTTTTGATTTACAACACATTTTGCCTCCAAAGAAAAGGATTTTTCACAAAATTAAATCCCTACTTTCAATTACAGACAATGTTTTAAACTTTGTGTTTGATATTCGCTTTCTATTTATAAATAAAAATAGTTCATCGTTAAAGCTTGAACGAATTTCAAAATTTGATTCTGAAATAGAAAACTTTATAAATTCAAACAATAATACACAATTGTTTAAGCGTGAAACTGTTGATTTTAACTGGATTATTAAATATCCTTGGATTATTCAATCAGATAAAATTGATTCGCTTAATAAGAGATATTACTTTTCAGCAGTTGCTAAATCTTTTGAAAATTTTTGCTGTAAATTAAGAAACAAAAACAATGAAGTTGTTGCTTTTCTGTTTTTTACAAAACGAGAAAACACATTAAAATTGCCATATTGCATTTACAAATCAAAATATTTGCATGAAATAATTCTTGTTATTTTGCAACAGATAATTGAATTAAAAATTTCTACTTTTACAACTTATAATAATGAAATTTCTGACCAACTTTTGAAACAAAAAACAAATAGTTTATTTAAGAAAAAAATGATTCGTGAATATTTGATTTCTAATAATTTAAAAGAATATTTCGATAGTAATAATTTCGTTATTCAAGATGGCGATGGAGATTGTGTTTTTACTTAATAAAATATAAAAATTACAGCGTTATTGCGAGGAACGAAGCAATCTTAATTTTTTTGAAAATGTTTTTTTATTTATCTAAAATATTACTCTTTTTAATAACTCCAATCACTTGGATATTAGGACTTTTGATTTATTCAATATTTACTAAAAACATTAAACGAAAAAAACGTGGTTTTATAATAACCTTAGTTCTTTTTTTAGTTTTCACAAATTCATTTATAGTTGACGAAGTATTCCGTTTTTGGGAAATTAAAGCACTTAATACTGATTCAATAACGGTTCAATATGATTACGGAATTGTTTTAGGCGGAGTTAGTTGGTACGATAAACAGTTTGATAGAATTGGTGTTATACGCAGTTTCGATAGAGTTTACCAAGCTGTTGAATTATACAAATTGGGCAAAATAAAAAAAATATTCCTTTCTGGTGGCTCGGGAAGCATTGTCGATGCCGATTATAACGAAGCCGCAGTAATTAAATCGCATTTAATAATAATTGGTATTCCTTCCGAAGATATTGAATATGAAGACATATCGCGAAATACAAGAGAAAATGCAATAGAATCCCAAAAAATTATTCCAGATTCAAGTAGTTGTTTATTAATAACATCTGCATTTCACATGAGACGGGCAAAAGGCTGTTTTGAAAATGTTGGTTTTAAGGTTACTCCTTATGTTGTTGACAGATATTCAGGTGATAGAAGGTATATAATCGACCATTTAATTGTTCCAAATGTAGATGCACTTAGCAATTGGACTTTGATAATGCACGAAATATCGGGTTATGTTGTTTATTTTGTGATGGGGTATTTGTAATTAATTTAACAACTGCGACTAGATTTTACCTGAATCTGTCCAACTTACCTGAAGGTGATATAATCTCTCGAAACTCACATTGGGTATGAGCAATTGTAGTAGGACATTTTATTCTTTCTTTGAATCAATCTTAGCGTCAATTATCAATCCTATCTTTTTCGCTCTATTCTCGCTCCACCCACCAGTAAAGTCCTGTGTTATCTTCGTATTTATATAAATTTGTAATTTTTGTTTATTAATGTCATTTTTATAATACACTCCAGTGATTGAATTCCATTCATTTGCTTGCATTCCACGTTTTCCAATAACATTATCATTTTCGAGGCTAAAAGAAAATATTGTGTAGCCTTTTTCCTTTAATGCATCTTTGATGATTTCTGTTAAATCTTCTTCTGTCATTATTATATTTCGTTCAAAGAAATATTCATTAGACTTATTGGAAGTTCTAATTGGATCTTTTTTATCTTGGTATTCTGTTGAATATTTATCAAAATTAATTTCAGTAGAAGATTTTGGAAAATCGCCAATCTTCGCAACTGAAAGACAACTATAAAATGGTATCAACAGAATCAATAATACAATAAATTTTATCGTGTAAAATCTGAATCTCATATTAACTGTTACTACTAATTTGTTAAATGCTTTACAACGCCAATATTCCTGCATATTGCGTGTATATTTACTATATGTTAAAATTTTATTCGCTCTAAATAGAATTTTCATTTCCTCTTCCTAAAAACAAACTCCACAGTAGCCCCCTTCCCTGCAAGGCTTACAAAAATATCTGTAATCATAAAAACCGGCATTGTGGCAATAAAAAATAACTTTTGCAGCAAAATATTTAATTTTGAATATTCCTTTGCGTAATGGTTATTTCCTTTAAGTCGCTCGAATAAAACTTCACGCCTTGTAACTATTTTATTTAAAATACTTTGAACCATTCCGTATGGATTTTGTTCAAACGACATAAACTGTTTGCCAACCAGCTCAAAACCATAACAATTCAACAGTTTTTCAAAATCGTTTGGTGCAAAGAAAAACAAATGTCGTGGAGGGTCAAGGTGAAGCCATTTTCCCTTAAACCACTTTGCCTGTAAGCTGTCGATATTGGGAAACGACATTATTAAAATGCCTTTGGGTTTTATAATTTTTGAAATAATTTCGAGAATTGTTTTAGGTTCGGTTAAATGTTCAAAAACGTGAAAAAGTGTAATTGCCGAAAATGTTTCAGGCTCAAAATCTGAATGTTCCAGCATTCCGATTTTCAAATTAATTTCTTTAATTTTTGATGTTCGTTCGGCAGAATTTCCGGGTAGTTCTGTTCCAAAAAGTTTGTAATTTCCGATTTTATTCAAATACATCAGAAATCTTCCGTTTCCGCAGCCAATATCCAATACAGCATCGTTTTCTTTTAGATATTTTGCTAATTTTCTGGCTCTTCCGCTTCGGAAATAGTCCAGCACTTGTTCAATAACTGGAAATGAAAACTTTTTTTCGTTGCTTCCATAATACGTCGAATCGTAAGCCATATCTAATTGCTCGAAAGTTGGCGTAGGCGAAAGAAAAAAAGCATAGCAATTATTACATTTATTGATATTGAAATTATGTCCGAAAATATCAGACACAGGATACATTATTTTGCTATTGGTTGTTTTACAGAATCCGCAGGGATTAACCGAATCAGTCATTTTTTTTCAAATTGTACATTTCGTATTTTGCAATTCCGAGTTTTTGGAATAAATGTTTAAACGATGTGCTCAAAACACCAAGTCCATAAATGGTACTATTTTTCAAATTTATTGACGATGCTTCGGCAAAATATTTTGTAGGACAAGTAACTTCGGCAATTTCGTATCCGGCAAAGATTATTTGCGATAACATTTGATTATCGAATACAAAATTATCGGAATTTGCTTTATAGTTTATTTTTTGCAAAACCTCTTTTGAAAATGCTCTATAACCAGTGTGATATTCAGATAGTTTTGCTCCAATTAAGATATTTTGAAAAAAAGTCAAAAATCTATTAAACAGAAATTTATATATCGGCATTCCTCCTTTTATTGCTCCATTTCCAAGTATTCGTGAGCCTAAAACTACATGGTATAAATCAAAAGCAATTAAATATGTTATTGATGGAATAAGTCGTGGAGTATATTGATAATCAGGATGAAGCATTATTACAATATCGGCTTCTAAACTTAATGCTTTGTTGTAACATGTTTTTTGATTACCTCCATATCCTTTATTTACTTCGTGTTTTATTATATGAGTAATTCCTAACTCTTTTGCAACTTCTATGGTTCGGTCTTTACTACAATCATCTACAATAATTACGTCATCAACAATATCAAATGGAATTTCACTATACGTTTCTCGAAGTGTTTTTTCGGCATTATAAGCCGGCATCACTACTACAACCTTCTTATTGTTTATCATTAACTATTAAAACATTAAAATAATCAATTAAAGGTAAAATAATTTTTGAAATTTTTGTACTTTTATTTTTTTTAAAAACTTTATATTTTTATTATGAGACTAATATTCTTTATTTTACTATTATCTTTTTTTTCTTCTTGTAGTGATTATTTTTCGTCATTTCCTGCCGGAAAAGAAAATAAATCATATTATAAAAGTGATTTAATTGGAAGTTGGAGATTTATCGAAATTAAAAATGATACAAGTTCATCAACAGAAAAACATATTTTAGAAGTAACAAGTATAGATAATAAGAATTATAATTTAAAAATGATTCCTGATGAATATCCGGATTCATTTGTAATGGCTAAAGCATTCTTAACCAAACTAAAACCTAACGAATATGCAAATGTTAGATTTTACGAAAAAGATAAACTTGAAGATGGTTTTCTAATAATAAAGTTTAATCTTTCTAACGATTCTTTAATTTTTTCTACAATTCATAAAGATTCTGTGAAATATGAAATTAACAGCACAAAAGATTTGGTAACTTTTCTCAAAACTTATTCTGGAAACAATATTTGGAATAGTACATATAAATATATCAGGAACAATAAGTAAGTTCTCAAAAATCAGTAAAAAAAAATAAAAAATTAAAATTAAGATAGTTCCGTACCTTGCTATTTCGTGGTATATTGTAGTTACGAGTTACGAAGCAATCTGTCGCCAATTATTGATAATTTAAAAAAAAAATTAATAAACTGCGTTCAACTATTTTAAATTTATGATATATTATTAATATTTTTTTTATATTTGTGTCAGTAAGGATTTTATCTAGTTTGTAAAGTAAATTAATGAGTTTTAGTTTAGATTCTTGGTATGATAGTATAAGTAAAAATGATGTTTTATTTACTTATAAAGGTTCTATTTCATCTGAATTAATTGCAGATACGTTAGAAATGATTGAGAATAAGCTACAAGAAATTGATAATAACTCTAGGCAAACAAAAAAGCTTTATAATGTATTAGTTGAATCTTTACAAAACTTATATCATCATTCGGAGCAATATCAATTTAATGGTAATCCTGATAAATATGCAATTTTTTCAGTTTTAAAATATGGTGAAAATTTTAAAGTAATAACTGGAAATTTTATTAAAAAAGATAAAATTCATTTTATAAAAGACAGAATTGAACAGTTAAATTCATTATCACATGAAGAAATTAAAGCTCTTTATAAAATGGTTTTAAATAACGAAGAATTTTCGGAAAAAGGCGGTGGTGGATTAGGAATGATTGATATAGTAAAAAGAACTGACAGCAAACTTGAATATTGTTTTGAGCAGTTTTCTGAAGAATATTATTTTTTTATTTTTGGATTTAATGTATAAATGTTGTAGATTAGTATAAATTATTAAAACTTAAATAGTATGGAGTCAATAACAATAGAAGGAACACCTAAAACCCCAAGTGTAAATTTTGATTTTAATTCTGGGAAAGTTGAAATTAAAGGAAGATCAATTCCTGAAAATTCAATTGAATTTTACAAACCGTTAGTTGATTGGTTAGAAAAATATTCTAGTACACCAAAAGGCTTAACAGAGGTTAATGTACAATTAGAATATTTCAACACTAGTTCATCAAAATGTATTCTTGATGTTTTTAAGAAATTAGAAACTATTCATAAGTCTGGTAATGAAGTGTTAATAAACTGGTATTACGAAGAAGATGATGAGGATATGTTGGAAGCTGGTGAAGATTATCAATCTATTATCCGCATCCCATTTAAAATGATTGAAATAGAAGAGTAATAATTTATTACGTTAATAATAAATTAAGCTAAGTTGTGAAAACAGCTTAGCTTTTGTTGTTTAGTAAAATTTAATTAAAGTTTATTCACAAACTCAACAAAATCAGTAAAGTAATTCAGAATGTTATTCTGAACTTCAGAATCTCTGAAACTTTTATTTTGTAAATTGTTTAAATACTGAAACAAGTTGAATCTAAAAAAGTCACTAATTTGTAGAAGTGAATTTGCTTGTTATTCTGGCGAAAAAGTCCAACAATTTCTTTAATCCTTTAAAATATAAAGTTATATAAAGAATAATTGTCATAAACCACATTACAAATACATTAACCCAAAAGGTATCTACACTTGAACCAAATAATTTTTTTCTGGGCGAATAAAAGTGCGATTTTATAAAACTTCCAGATGGGTCTTGAAAAATTGGGTCTAATTTCTGATATAAATGATTATTAAATTCAACTATTCTGTCAAGTGAATTTGAGTTGGTTACAAATTCAGAAAGGTTTTCATTATAATGATTCTTTTTAAGCATTATTAACTTTTTCTTTTCTTGGTCGGTTTTTTGCAAACTAGACAATAAAGCATCTTTTTCTGAATTTGCTTTATTATATTTTTTTATAAAATATTTATTTAATTGATCCAGATATTGCTCAGTAGAAATTATTACATTTAAGTTTAATTTATCGTAATAAAGTTGATTTACTTCATTAAATGCAATTTTTTTATTACTATTTAATTCTTTATATATCTCATTTCTAAGCAATTCAAGATATGAAATAATTTGTGTTTTCTTTTCTGGTTTATCTAAATCTCTCTTACAAGAAGTAACTTTGTTTTTTAATATAGGCAACCAATAATCTTTCTTATAATTTGCTTCACTCATCACTTTATCATACGGATAAAATAATTTTTCATAATCATTATGTATAAACTGAAAAACAGCAAGTGCCTCATAAGCCCATCTTGCAGTAATTATCTCACCATAAATTGGTATTTCACTTGGGGATGAAATATTTGGATTTAATTTATCAAATTTTACAATTATTCCAGATAATATCATTTGAGGAATAACTAGAAAAGGAATTAATATATATATAGTTACAGCTGTTTTAAAGCTATCTGAAATATTCAATCCCAACATATTTGAAAAACTAAATGCACTGAAAAGAACTAACCAATAATGAAAATACATGCCTGAGATATCCATTATCAAATTGCCAATAATTACAAAAGTAAATGCTTGAAATGCTGAAAGAGTTAATAGTATAACAACTTTCGACATCAAATAACTTGACCTGCTTAAATTTAAAAAAGATTCTCTTTTTAATATTTTCCTATCTTTAATTATTTCTTCTGCACTTACAGTTAGTCCTATAAAAATAGCAACTATTACAGCCATGAAAATATATACAGGAAGGTTAGTATTGTCGCTAATAGTATAACCATATTCATTTGTTACATCAACGCTGTAATATCTTATTATAAAAGATAATAGAAATGCCAATAATGGTGTTTCAAGTAAATTAATTACCATATATTGTGTATTCGCAATTTTAGATAATACATCTCTAATAACGAAAACTCTAAATTGTTTAAACCAATTAGGAACTTTGAAACTTATTTCAGGGACTTCTTTTGGAATTTCAAAAATCTTTGCTGCTTCTTGTTTCGAAAATTCTGTATAGTAAGATGCCCACTCTTTTGGAGAAATTTTTCGGGTGTGAGTTGCATTTCCATATTCATCAAGAACTGGAGCTTCAACTATATTAAAAACCTGCTCTGGATTTACATTCCCACAGGTTCGGCACTCACTATCGTTCCAATCGGCTTGATGAATTCTTGATTTAAAATATATAATTGAGTCAACCGGATTTCCACAATAAATCATAAATCCACCTGTATCAAGGATAATCAGTTTATCAAACATCTTGAAAATATCTGAAGACGGTTGATGAATAACTACAAAAACCAGCTTACCTTTTAAAGCTAATTCTTTTAGTAAATCCATAATATTTTCTGAATCTCTTGATGATAAGCCAGATGTAGGTTCATCTAAAAAAAGAATCGATGGTTCTCTAATAAGTTCTAATGCAATGTTTAGTCTTTTTCGTTGACCGCCACTTATTTTTTTATTAAGAGGATTACCTACAACCATATCTTTAATTTCGTATAAACCAAGACTTTCGAGAATTCGCAATACTCTCTTAACAATTTGTTGTTCGGTTAAATTATCGAAACACAGTTTTGCATTATAGAATAAATTTTGAAAAACTGATAACTCTTCTATTAAAAGGTCATCCTGAGACACATATCCTATCAATCCTTCAACCTTTTCCTTTTCGGTGTACATATTTACGCCGTTAATATTGACGTATCCAGAGGTTGGTTTATATGCTCCATTTAATACATTAAGTAATGTAGATTTTCCAGCCCCGCTTGCACCCATTATTCCAACTAATTTTCCGGATTCTTCTGTAAAATTAATATTATGTAATCCGTATTTTCCTCCTTTAAATTTATAGTCAACGTATTTAACTTCATATACGGTTTTAACTTTTAATTTATCAATATTAAAAGCTGATATTATATCGCTGTAATAAATAGGTTTAATTTTCAGATTTCTAATTGAAGAACCTGTGGTTAATATAAAAATTTTTGATTGTCGTACTAATTGACCGTTGAGATACAACTCACTACCACCATGGAAACGAAGTAAATATATTTCGCCAACAGCAAGTTGCATAATTTTAATTTGACCATGTAATGCATGTGAATGAATGTGCTTTAAATCATCGTTAAATGCACGTTCGTTATCATCAATTAATAATAATTTATTTGAATTTGGGATTTCTTGAAAGTCATTTAATACAAATGACTTAACTCTTGAATATTCTTCTAATGAAATATGAAATGCATCAGCTACTGTTTCAACAAACTCTAATTCTTGGTCGGAAATTTCTTGAAAATCTGCTTTTATAAATTCAAGTAAACGAACTATTACTACTAGCTTTTGTTTTTGTGTAAGTTCTTCGTTTATTGCTGTACATATTTTAAGAACTTTTACAGAACTTAATGATATGTTTTTCTTTCTTTTTGTAGTTTCTTCATTTTGTTTTTTTTGATATACTTCATAGTATTCATCAAAAACTTTAAGATATTCTTTAACTAATTCTTGATTAAGTAATAGTTTCAGAAACGATTCCACAACACTTCTCCTGTCGGTAGGGTTACTTTCAGGTGGTGCAATTATTGCAAATAATTGCATTAAAGCTTTTAGAATCCTTTCGCTCATTTCAAGTTAATATCGTCAAATAAAAAAGGCATTAATAATGATAATGCCTTAGCTATTATATAGTATAAATAAACTAACAATTTCTAATTTATTGTTTAAATCCTATCAATAATAAAGCAAAACCAGAATCTAAATTTTTGGCATCAAGTTCTGCTTCGATTATACAATCAATTGTTGAATTAAATTTAAAATCCCAAAATGCTGTATTTTGATAATTTCTATTAGTAAATAATAAATTTCTTTCAATATCATAAACAGAAAACACAAGATTGCCTTCATTTAATCCACTAGCTCCTACTATTCTATATGTACTTCCTCCATAAAATGTAGCATGAAATTCAGCTATTTCGTCTCCGTTTAACAAAGCTTTATATTGCTGACCATCTGATATATATGGAGAACCTAAATATTTTGTACAAATTTTAACTAATGTGTCAGATTGAGCTACTACATCTATTGATGAAAGTGTTGCTACAATACATATAATAAATATTACAATTTTTTTCATTTGAATAAAATTTTAAAAATTATTCAATTATTTTTTTTCTAATAATTGATATTTTTTCAGCAATTGTTTTTAGTTGTTCTTGAGAAATAATAATTTTTGATGTACTATTAATAATAGTAAGTTTTTCGCTTGGTATTACAGTTGGTTCTTTATACTGATATTCATAGTTAACTCCATCAAATTCATAAGCTAAATCAATTAAACCATCAAGCAATTCAGCAAATTTCTCAGATTGATTATAATATGGTGATAATATTTTAATAAGATTGTCAAGAGGGTGTTTTTGTTCACCTAATCTGTCGATTATTTGCTGTGGAGCATTTTTATTTACAGCAATTTGTGTAATAATATGAATACTTTCAATCCAACCACCGGCAAGAATAAGTACACCCATTTCATTTCGATTATTCTCTTTTAGATAAGCATCTGCTTTTCGATAAGTGTTTGACATAATAAATAGAAGAGAATCTTTATTGCCCATATTATTTTCAATTCTATTAATTGTTGCCTTGTCGAAAGCACTTGAAATACCTAATTCCTGCGACATTGATTTCATTACCGAAAAGTAATTTATTGCTTCTGGAGTTTGTTCGTATATATTTAAATATCCTAAGTCTGCTCCGTAAATTCCAAAATTTAATGCTTTTTGAAAATTATCTGTATAATTAATAGCTTTACCGGTAGAGTTCAAAAATTCCTTGTTGTAGTCAATTTTTAAATTCTTAATCAAAATTGCAAGTTGATAGGGTGACGGAATACTAAATAAAGTATTATTAAATTTTAAAACAGTACTCATTGTAGTGTCAATTTCTACATCTAACTTATCTTCAACATTTTCGTTTGTATTTGTAGTGCTTTTACAAGCTGCAAAAAATACCAGAAAATATAAAGCTGAAAATATTAGTAATAAATGTTTTGAGTTCATCATTGATATATTCATCTCAATTTATTTTAATTATGCAAGTAATAAAAAAATTATGAAAATGCAAAGAATTTTTTCATTCTTTAATTTTACAGATATTATTTAAAAAAAAAGCCCGAATTAATCGGGCTTTTTTAGTTTAATGTGATATTTTATTTAACTAAGTAAATTCTCTTAGTAGTAGCATTATTATTAGAAACTATTCTAATAATATAAGTGCCTTCTGCTAAATTACTTATATCTATTTTGGCAATTGATTTGTTATTTGTAATAGATACCAAAGACTCACCAATAATATTATATACTGTAATTTTTGAGTTTTCAGCATTAGCTATATTAATAAATCCGTTTGTTGGGTTTGGATAAACATTAATAACTTTTGAATTACCATTAACAATATTTGTTATAACTTCAGTTAATGTATCAGTACAACCTTTAGCATCAGTTACAGTAACTGTGTATGCACCTGGAGATAAGCCATCAATGTCTTGAGTATATGCAGTATATGAACTTGGACCAACCCATGAATATGTATATGGAGGTGTTCCACCATTAACAATTAAATCAATTGAATTCCAATCTGGAGTATCAGAAAGGACAATAGCATCAGGTTCAGTAACACTAAATGTTCCTGAAACTTGATCAAAACTTGCATCAGTTACTGTTACAGAATAACTACCTACACTTAATCCAGTTATAGTTTCAGAAGTGCTTCCATCAAACCATTCGTAAGTATAAGGAGCTGAACCACCGGCACCTGTTACAGTAATTGTTCCATCGCTACTACCAACACAAAAAGTTGTAGTACTATTTGTTACATAAACTTGTAAAGGAATAGAAGCAATTGGAACTAAATTTAAAATAATTCCAGGAGAATAATCTACATAATAATAATCTGCGCCTAATCTTAAAAGTGATTCTCCAGCAAAATAATGTTTAGCTGAATTATCTGATCTTAAATGTATTCCATCATTAGCTTCATCAACTACACTAACCGACATTGCAGCAGCAACCATAGTTTCGGCTGCAATAAATTCGCCAGAACCATCTTTTTCAAGGGGTACTGTTATCCATTTATCAAGGTCATCAGCAGTAATTGTGTAAGCATTAATGTTTGCAAGTAATGGAACCCACGACTGACTTCCAAAATCATAACTATATAGCTGGGCAAAGAAAGAAGCTCCTATTGTACTTTCAGGATGAATGTAATATGAAATTGAATTAACTTCTTGAGCATTTACGAATGAAAATTTAGCACCAATTAAGTCGCCATTGGCAAAACCTGTGTACATATCTGGTCCTATACGAGAATTAAATCTATTATTGTGAGAAAAAGTTGTTTCAGTAATAGAAAAACTTGCAGTATCAACATTGGTTGCAGGGTTTGCATCAATTTCATCTTGCGAAATTGTAAAAGTCATTTTATAGTTTTTTAATTCTGAAGGAGCCAAAAATGGGATTGAAGAAAACAGGGTATCTCTAACAGCATCTTCTAAAAAGCTTAATGTATCACCGGTAACATAACTTGTATCTGTTGTAACATCAAAAACATCGGAGTTGAAATCATTAATTTTAATGTTTAATTTTGGATGATTCTGAGTCATAGGACCATTATTAAAAAGTGCAGCCAGATTATAATTAAGTGAAGGAATCTGAGTATATGGAATTTGAGTAAGATAACCTTGAATATAATATTGAGAAGCAGCAGTATTAACGGCTGTAAACCATGGATTAATTTCTTCTAAAACTATGTCATTAGCAGCACCGTCAACTACTGCAATATCATCAATCATCCAAGCGTAACCCCAGTCTGCAATAATGTGAAGACGAATCCAAACTTGTGGTTGATTACCTGCAGCAGATGAAATATTATAATACATAAATTTAGGATTTGCTGTTACTGCACCTGTAGCCATTCCAGTATTAAATAAAAATTGTGTCCAATTTACAGAATCTGTACTTACTTCTATAAAACAAGATTCATTAGTATAAGATCTATAATATTGTTGAAATACTAGTGAAATATATTCATGACCGGTAAGGTCAATAGAACTCTTAGTTGCAATATATGCATTTTGTTGAGCACAACCGCTACAACCAAGTAAATCTCCATCGAAAAGTGCAAATCCGTTTGAAGCTGTAGTTGAGTTAATAGCTCCCATAGGTGCTGAATAATAACCAGTAGGTCCGTCAGTTGTAATAACAAAGTCTTGAGCATCGCCCGAGAAATTTCCAATTTCCCAAGTTGAAGGGTCGGAAAAATCGTTGTAATAAATAGTATCTCCAACAGCTTGTACTGAGCGAGATGACATTGATGGAGGAGCTTGTATTCCAACATCTTTTTTACTTATTGCTTTTTCTTGAAATAGTTTTCCCATTTGTTGTGCAATGGCAAAAACCGAAAAAGACAACATTAAAATTAAAAAAGTAAATTTTCTCATAATGTTAAATTTTAGTTTATAATTAAGTTACAAAGATATATTTTTTTAAAAAAAAACAAAAAAATATAATTCAAAAGACTTTAAAAAACAAACAATTTGGTCAAAATAATTTTATTTTGATGTTAAAACTTCAATTGCTCTTTTAAGTGGGATATCAACTTCTCTCATTATTGGATAAAATCCATCGTTATCAAATAGGTTTCGAGCAATGTAAGCTTTAATTTGTGTTTTTATAATAAATTCAGATGTTTTAATTTCCTTATATTTTTTTGTAACTCCTTTATTTTCAGCAAAAAGTATAAATTGATTTACTAAATGAGCTTTGTTTAGAAATTCATCTAATTCTTTATAATCATTAAATTTACTTAAAAAATCTCTATTTTCGTCAACATATTCAAATGCAAACTGATATACGAGTCCTTTGTTTGAAACTTCCGATAAATAAGGAGTCCAACCAAGTGTATCAACAGGTATAAAAATGTCGGGCATAATTCCACCTCCACCATATACTGTTCGACCCTTTGTTGTATGGTATTTTAAACTATCTGTATTTTTAATACTGTCTTTTTCAGAAAACTCTCCATGTACATATCTTTCAACAATTTCTTCATTGTATTTATTAATATTTCCATGCTCGTAGGGTTTTTGAATGCTTCTACCTGATGGGGTATAATATCTTGCAATTGTAAGACGCAAAGCTGAACCATCTGGCAGCATAGTTTGTTCTTGAACCAACCCTTTTCCAAACGAACGTCTTCCGATTATTGTACCTCTATCATTATCTTGAATTGCACCTGCAAAAATTTCACTTGCCGACGCAGACCATTCATCTATTAAAACAACTATCTCAGTTTCATGACAATAACCTCTGCTTGTTGAGTAAGTAACTGTTTTTGGGCGAGATTTTCCTTCAGTATATACTATTAATTTCTTGTCTTCAAGAAATTCATCAGTTATTTTTGTTGCTGCATCTAAATATCCACCACCATTTCCTCTCAAATCTACAATCAATTTTTTCATGTTTTGTTTTTGTAGTCGAAGAACTGCTTTTTTAAATTCTTGATATGTTGTAGCAGCGAAACTGCTAATTTTTACATAGCCTATTTTTTCGTCAATCATATATGCAACATCTACGCTATACAATGGAATTACATCGCGGGTTATTATAAAATCAATTAATTCGGGAAATTTATTTCGATGAATACTAACTTTAACTTTTGTACCCTTTAATCCTTTTAATTTTTTAAGTACCTGATTATTTGTAATTTTAATTCCTGCAACTAATGTGTCATCAATTTTAACAATTCTGTCGCCAGCCATAATTCCTAATTTTTCGGAAGGTCCACCAGAAACCGTACTTATTACTATAATTGTATCGTGCTGAATATTAAACTGAACTCCTATTCCATCAAAATTGCCTTCAAGAGATTCGTTTAATCCCATCAATTCTTTTGCTGGAATATATACAGAATGAGGGTCAAGGTTTTCTAAAATAAATGGTAACGATTTTTCAATCAATTCATTTGAAGAAATTTCGTCAACATATTCAGATTCGATATAACCGAGTACACTTGTTAATTTATGATATTTTTTAACAAGTAGTGATGAGCTTGAATTACTTTCGTCTGAATCTAAAATTCGTCCAAGAAAAATACCTAAAATTATTAATAATGAGAATATTATTGGAAGAAGAGCCGATTTTATTTTCATGTGATAATAATTTAATTTTGATTTGCCACATATAACTCACCATATTTTTTTATGTAATTATATAAGTGGCTACTTATGGTTCGGTTCATTTTGATAAATTATAAACAAGCAAATATATTTAATTATTACAGAAATCTATAAAGATTTGTTGAAACAATTTTTTTTGTTTTTAAATTGCAGTTTTAATTTAGAATTTACGATTGGGGATTTAGGATTTGGGATTTACTAATCCAGCAACACTTCGGTTACGCACACTTCGACTAAGCTCAATACATTGCTATGTAACAATTTAACAATGAAACAATGAAACAATTTAATAATTCAGCAATTTTAATTATCGACCATATACACAATGATTTAATTACTAAACTTCAAGAACTGGGCTTTCTGGTTGATTATAAACCAGTAATTAAAAAAACCGAAATTGAAGAAATTATTTCAAATTATAATGGTATAATTTTAAGAAGTAAAATCAGAATTGATAATATATTAATTGATAAAGCTTCAAAACTTGAATTTATAGGAAGAGCCGGCTCCGGGCTTGAAAATATTGATACCGTTTATGCTGAAAAAAAGGGTATAACGTGTTTTAATTCTCCCGAAGGAAACAGAGATTCGGTTGGTGAACATACTTTAGGTTTGTTGTTAAATTTATTAAACAAAATTAGTAAAGCGGGTAACGAAATAAAAAAAGGAATATGGAATAGAAACGATAATTGGGGAATTGAGTTAAAAGGTAAAACAGTTGGCATAATCGGCTACGGTAATATGGGTGGTTCTTTTGCAAAAAAATTATCTGGATTTGAAGTTAATGTTATTGCTTATGATAAATTCAAAAAAGATTTTTCGGATTCATTTGTGCAAGAAGTTGATTTAGAAACAATTTTTAATCGGGCTGATATTCTAAGTTTACATATTCCACTTACTAATGAAACTCAATATTTGATTTCATCGGAATTTTTAAATCGTTTCAAGAAAAATATTTTTTTGTTAAATACTTCTCGTGGTCAAATTGTAAATACTAAAGAATTAGTAGATTGCATTAATTCGGGCAAAGTATTAGGAGCTGGATTAGATGTAATTGAATATGAAAATCATAATTTTGAAAATCTTGGTTGTAAAAATTTGTCCGAAGATTTTGACTATTTATTAAATTCTGATAAAGTAATTATTACACCTCATGTTGCGGGTTGGAGTAATGAATCGTTTTATAAAGTTTCGATGGTTTTGGCTGAGAAAATTTTGAAATTTTATCAATTAGATTAACCTAAATTCGCAGGCTAAATGGTAATTTGTTGTCTTCCAGTCAGGTGAAAACACCTGACTGATGCACCCTGCCTCCCCGATGCTAAATCGGGGTACTTAAAGATAAACTTGCGGATTTGAGGATTAAATAAAAAAGGTCTCTGACGAGACCAATTTTTTTAATGAATTATATTAAGTTTTCCTGTTTCTTTAATTGTATTATCAGAATCGAAAACTTTATAAATATAAATTCCTGTTTTAAAATTTTGTACATCTATATTGTTTATGTTATCTAAAACTGCATCAATACATTTTTGCCCTGTAATGTTATAAATTTCTAATTTACAATTGTTTTCTGTTGTTAATATTGTAATAAAATTATTTGCAGGGTTTGGATAAATAGAAATAAATTTATCGTAATTTAATTTATTAATATTAAGCAAATTTGTATCTGCTAAAAATTTAGCTTCAGTTATAGTATCATGCTTAACGGTAACATCTGCTAAAGCAGAACCCATAAGTTTAGGAAACCAAGAGTATGTAATCGAAGAATCAATTTTTGTTTCAAATGCTATCCAGTATTCTACTATATCAGGAACAATAATTATATAACCCCAAGTAGTGTCAACAGTAATTGTATTTTCTTTAACTCTTAAAACATTATCGGTATAGTGTGGTGTTGTAACAGTGCCCCAACCATCGGTTAAAGATGAAATAAAATTTGTGCTTTTAAATCGTAATGAATCAACTTGCATTCCTTCTATTTGTTGACCAAAGTAAAAAGTAAAATCTATAACAGAAGTGTCTTGATGCTGACTTTGATAATTGTTTGGTAAAGTTAAAATTGTTTGATTTAAGTGTGCTGTCATTGAGCCAAATTCAGTAGGAACAATTGCACCAAGAACTTCAATTTTAGTTGAATTTTTTAATAAATAAACCATTCCCATGTCGCTAGATGTAGTTGCTAAATTAGCTGTTGGAAATTGGTCAAAATCGGGTGTAGTAGCCGGGTCAAAAAAATAGCTTGAATCTATAACATCATTTTTTATCCATGTTAAATCCCAAGTTTGATTTTCTCCTGCATTGCCTATTAACTCAAGAGAATCTAATAATGTCGTATCAGTAATTGTTGTGTTGTCGTTTGCATATAAAAACAAATCGTTAATTTCGGGCATATCAAATTCGTCAACAGTTATTTGAGCCTTTAGTGTTGAAAATGTGCCAGTTAAAACGATTAAGCAAATGATTTGTAAAAATTTTTTCATATCGTTTATTTTTATGTTATAAAACAAATTTATAAAACATTATTTTATTTTCCAAATTTAATCAGAATGGATAACCAATTCCAAAATTAAATGCAAAAAATCTATATTTTCTGTCGTTTGCTAATTTGTAATTCTCCTTCCATTCTTTGTCGAATAAATTTTCGATAACCCAACTTTGATTATTTTGAAATTGAGGTTCACGAACTTTCAGTCCAACGTCAAATCGGAATACAAAAAATGAAAAATCGAATCTTGCACCTAATCCAGTTCCAATTGCAGACTGTTTGTAAAATTCTGAAAATTTAAACATTGCACCGTCTCTGGTATCATAACTATTTATTGCCCAAATGTTTCCGGCATCAATAAAGAATGCTCCTTCTAAAACCCAAATAAGTTTAAAACGATATTCAAAATTAGCTTCTAACTTTATATCTCCCAGTTGATTAGTAAGCCCTAGTGAATCAACAAACGAGCCTGGTCCCAACGAACGTACTTGCCAAGCTCGAAGGCTATTTGCTCCTCCACTAAAATATTTTTTCTCGAAAGGTAAAACATTTATATTGCCATACGGAAATCCTAAACCTGCAAAAAATCTTATAACGGTATTATTTGCTTTATTTAATATATTATAATATCGTAAATCTATTTCAGACTTTACAAATTGTGCATACTTTACACCCAGTAAATTATATGAACCATCAATAGTATCGGTTCCAATAAAATTATTTATTGCTGTAAGAATGTTGCCAGACGATTCGGCATTCCAATTAATGTAAACAAAATTACGAGTTTTATTAATGTTTTGAGTGTTATATATTAAGCTATAACTGGTAACTGTAACAAGGTGATTAGTATAGCTTGATTTAATATATTGGTCTTTAATTGATTCAATAAATTCTTCACTATTATATTTAATTCTAACAGAATTTATTTCTATCGGATTTACAATATGTTTGATAAATTTTGAGCCATTCCAGTAGTAACCGAACGAATTTTTTAGGATTGTTCTTGTATAATCGGGTCGGTTTTGAAAGTTATATGATACCAATATTTTAGTTCTTGGGTTATATTTTTGCGTAAATTTTTCGGACCTAATCGGTAATAAAAATTGTTGAAAACTCAGCCCAGATTCCGAACCAATTTCAATAGTATTAAATGGAATGTTTTCTTGAATAATACCATCATTATCTTTCAATTCTGTAGTTTGTGCTTCTAAAGCTCCTTTGAATTTTATATCGAATATTTCGGCTCCTTTAAATAAGCTTTTATGTTGATATAATAAATTTGATGCAACTCCTAAATTCCCAGACGAATTTGTTCCTTCAAGTTCAACTGTATATGATTGTAGAGTAAAAGGTGTAAGCTGAATAAAACAATCAAGTAAGTTATCATTTTCGATACTAACATCGGTATAAACTATATTGATTAATTTGAAAATTCGTAAAGAAGAAATTGATTTATACGTTTTATCTGTTATCGTCTTGCTAAATATGTCATTTGGCTTAATATAAGTTGATTGCGAAATTATTCCCGGCTTAACTGTTAATTTATCTTTATAAATAAAATTTATATTATTAAATATCAATGTGTCAGAATTTTCTTTATAAAAATTTGGGTCTGATAACAACTCTTTTGGGTCGTAATCTGAATAAACATAAATATTTCTGATTTTATATATTTTGTGATTTTCGTTTATAAACTCTTCGTCTGAAATTTTTCTTACATTTTTTTTAATAGAAATTTTTATACGTGCTTCATTTTCAAATGAATTACTGTCAACTTCGTAATAAATAAATTCTTTTGAGAAGTAATAATATCCATTATTATTCATAACATTAGCAACTCTATTACGTTCACTTTGTAACAAATCTACATCAAGAGGAGAACCTATTTTAATTAACGAATTATTTGAATTATCAAGAATAATTTGCTTAACACTATCGTCTTCAAACTGATATTCAATATTATTAATTTTATAAACCTCATTCGAATTAATTCGAAATTCAACTTTTGCCTTTTTGTTTTTGTAAATTGTAGTATCAGTAACAATAGCTTTATAATAACCTTTGTTTTTCAGATATTGTAAAAGTTGCTTAGTGCTTTTGGTTTTAAGAAAATCGTCATATATAACAGGTTCTTCGCCAATAATTTCTTTAATTTTGCTTTTCCATTTACGTTCTTTTCCGGAACTTGCAATATTATAAATCCATAAATGAAAGCGAAATACCAATAAAATTCGTTTGTTAGTTTTTTGTTTTATATAACTTTCGAGTTCATCAGAATTAATTTGCTTATTACTACTTTCAATTTTAGATTTATTGAGCAAATAATTTCCTTCAGGAACATATCTTGTTGGACGACAAGATGAAAATGAGATAATTACAAAAAAAATTATAACTACACTTTTTACATTCAATAATTTGTTGTATTTTTTTCTCAAATTTGTGAAAATAAATTAGCATTAGGAATGCTCAAAACTATAAATAACTTGCGGTAAAATTATAATTTGTTAAATGAAAATAAAAATAATTGCTTTATTGCAGCGGTTTTAAGTCAATTATGAAAAAATTTATGATAAGCAAAGCAAAAATAAGTTTTATTAAATCGCTTCATTCTAATAAAGGAAGAAATGAAACAGGACTTTTTATTGCCGAAGGTGTTAAAATTGCGAAAGAATTATTATCAAGCCAAAACATTAAAATACACAGCATTTTTGCAACAAAAGATTTTTTAGAGCAAAATAATTTAAATTCAAATAGCAATTTTGAAATTTATGAAATATCAGAAATTGAGCTTCAAAAAATTAGTTTACTATCAAATCCTAATAAAGTTCTTGTAATAGCTGAGATTTTTAAAAATAAGTTAGATTTTTCGGCATTAAAAAATGAACTCACAATAGTTCTTGATAATGTTCAAGACCCAGGTAACTTAGGGACTATAATACGCACAATGGATTGGTTCGGAATAAAAAACCTTGTCTGTTCTGAAACAACGGTTGATGTTTATAATCCAAAAGTTATTCAGGCAAGTATGGGTTCGTTTATGAGAGTAAATAGTTATTATACAAATATTGAAAATTTTATAAAAGAATATTCTTCAAAATTTGATTACAAAGTTTACGGAACATTATTAAATGGCAATAATATTTATAAAGAAACACTTGAACAAGAGGGTATTATTGTTTTTGGAAACGAATCGAAAGGAATCTCTCGAAACATCGAAAAACTTATAACAAACCGAATTTCAATACCGAGTTTTTCAAATTCAAATAATATTGATTCGCTGAATATTTCAATAGCAGCAGGAATTTTATTTTCAGAATTTAAACGAACATCATAACTTATAATATGCCACAAAGACTCAAAGACACAAAAGGAATATTAAGTGATATTAAACTTAGCGTCTTTGTACCTTAGCGGCAAATCAAAACATAATTAGTTTGAAATCAATAATTTTAGCATTAAGTCTTTTAATCATAACTTCGAGTATTAAATCTCAGAATTACGATTTGAATAATAAAAAATACTGGCTTTATAGAGAACGACTTCAATATTTTGTTGTAAACGATAAACCCGAATTTGAAGGAGTTGGATGTGTAGCTTCGGAAAGAAATAGTTGGGGAACGCAAACAATAGCTTATGGACAACATATTATAAATTTTGGATATTATCTTGGAGTATTAGCTTCGGAATATGCTTTATTAAAAAAACAAGGAATTAATGCCGATTCAACTGAAAATGAGCTTGAAAATGCGTTAAAATCTTATATACGACTCGATAAATGCGAAAAATCGGAACGTTGGGGAATGTCAGAAAATAAATTCGATGGTTTCTTTATGCGTGAAGACGTTCCATATAATTTTCTTGAAAAATATTCAGAAAAGTTAAATTTTGGTTTAGACAAAAAAAGTACAGTTTATAATACAAAATTCGGAGTTGGTTATCCGGCTTATGTAGATGAAATTTATTCTTATGATAAAAGATGTAAAATATATGTTAGCAGAGATACATGGAATCCGAAAGCAGGAATTATAAGTCAGGACGAGGCAATTGGGTTGTTGATGGGTTTGGCAATTGTAAAAAAATTAATGCCAGACAGTTCGTATTCGTGCAAAACAGCTAAATTAATTACCAAAACCTTAATCACTCATATTCGAAATAACGACGAAAGTCTTGGTTCAAAGCACTGGATGATTTATAACCCACATGGCGAACTTGTTGATTATAATCTAGGTGGCGATGCCAGGGCATATTCTTACGGATTTGCAAAAGCAGCAGAGTTTATAACAGACGAGCCAATTGATTCATTTTATAGTGGTTACGAAAAGCGAAGAGCATACAAATCGTTATGGAATACATTCCAATTTTATGGAGTTAGCAATACACATGCACATCTTGTAGCAGCATTAGCAGCAGTTGGAAATTCATGGTCGATAGCAGGAAAAAACAATACCGGCAAGGGAATTTTAAATGTAACTATTAAAGAAAAATGGCATCCTTTATATTTGCTTATTTGGAAAACTTTACAAAACAGCAAAGATGAATATTTTATAAACGACGTTATTATTGATTTAAATTCTGCACCCGAATTTGGACCCTATTGTTTGAACGATAGTATAAAATCTAATTTTGGAGGATGGGCAAGTTCTGCAAAATACTGGCACACAAAAGAAGAACAATTTGATGGTACTCCAGATTGGTTTTCGGGTCTTTATAACGGTCTGGATTATTTACTTTTATACAATCTTTATCACTTATCGGTAATTGAATCGGAGAAAAAGCCTAAAGGCTTCCCCGAGTACAACAAATTCAGAAAATAATAATATTTCAATTAATGAAATTTTTACTATTTATAATCTTATTTTCAATTATTTACCCAATAACTGCTCAAGAAAGTTTGTACAAAAAATTCAAAGCCCTTAGCCGTCCCGAAAAATGCTGGGTAGTTTGGCATCCATTTATTGCAAAAAAAACAAATCAAATTTCATTAGAAGCCAGAAAATTAGCAAACGAAGAATTAAAAGATTCTCTGCTTGATGGCGATGGAAATGGCGGACAGGTAGATGCCTTTAGGCATTCCTTGTGGATGGCAATGCTGGTTAGAGAAATAAGAATAAAAGCCGCAAAAAAACTTGGAAATGCACACGAAAAAGGAAATTATTTGGATTATAAAAAGCATCGCACAGAAGATGGCACATTGCCCGATGCACAAAGCTGCCAGATGGATTTTTTGAATAATGATGCCGGTATTCAAATTGGCATTTCTCTAAAAAACGAAACTTTAGATTCGCTTAAAACCTACATCAAAAATGAAATTATAACCGGAAAACTTTGGATTATTAAAAAAGATAAAAACGGAAATTTTATAAATTGCACAGGAAGCATCTTAAAGTCAGAAGATTATCTTGGTAAATGGGAGAATGAGAAATGTATAGTTTCGTCAGATTTCAGAAAAAAAACAATAAATAACCAATAACATTTATTTTAAACAATCTAAAAGTTTATTTTTACGATAAATTATTTTAAAATTAGTTGAATGAAAAACACTCAAGAACTCAAACAAATAGCCTCACAAGTAAGAAGAGATGTTTTAAGAATGGTACATCAGAATAATTCAGGACAT
>MENC01000202.1:0-1021 GCA_001768155.1 Bacteroidetes bacterium GWA2_30_7 | reverse complement strand
GAATTAAGCACTTTTCGTAGTATTAATAGTCGATTGCAAGGACATCCAACTCCAGCCGAACATCTCGAAGGAGTTAGAATTGCCTCTGGCTCGTTAGGACAAGGATTATCAGTATCTATTGGAGCGGCTTTATCTAAAAAAACAAATAACGATAATCATTTGATATACTGCCTTATGGGCGATGGCGAATTACAAGAAGGACAAGTTTGGGAAGCTGCAATGTTTGCAGCCGGAAAAAAAGTTGACAACCTGATTGCAGTAATTGACAACAACGGACAGCAAATTGACGGACCTTGTGAAAAAATAATGCCTCTCGGAAGTTTAAAGGATAAATGGACTGCTTTTGGATGGAACGTGCTTGAAATGAACGGAAACGACATGGACGAAGTTCTAAAAACATTAAATCTTGCAAAGCAAAATACAGGAAAAGGGAAACCTGTAATGATAATAATGAAAACCGAAATGGGAATGGGAGTTGACTTTATGATGCATTCGCACAAATGGCACGGAGTAGCACCAAACGACGAACAATTAATAACTGCACTTGGACAATTGGAAGAAACTTTAGGGGATTATTAAGATGTTTTAGGTTTTTTGTTTGAAGTTTGCAGTTTGTCAATTCATAATATTGGTTGCCCGTTTTTATCGGGGTCAGGAGTTTTGACCTTCAATTTTACTTTAGTCTTTTTTTTGAATAAAAAAAGGGGCATTGCCCCTTTAATTAATTTCAAATATTATTTATTAAACTAATCCTTGAGCTAACATTGATTCTGCTACTTTAACAAAACCTGCAATATTTGCTCCTTTTACATAGTTTACATAACCATCTTTTTCTTTTCCAAATTTCATACAAGCATCATGAATGTTATTCATAATTGTATGTAATTTTTTATCAACTTCTTCTGTTGACCAGTTGTATCTCATTGAGTTTTGGCTCATTTCAAGACCTGATGTTGCAACTCCTCCTGCATTTGAAGCTTTTCCTGGTGAGAAAAGTATTTTAGCTCTGTGGAATACTGCA
>MENC01000201.1:4572-7581 GCA_001768155.1 Bacteroidetes bacterium GWA2_30_7 | reverse complement strand
AAAGGAAGTCTCGAAAAATATGCAAATTTTGCTTACAATAAATCTATATTTATTTCAAAAGAAAAAATTCTGGAATTTCTAAAAAAGCCTGACTATAAAACTCTTGATAATGACCCTATTTTCAATGTAATGTATTCTATTGTAGGCAATTATAGAAAACACGTTGCAAAATTTAAACCTATTGAGGATAATAGAGATAAAAATATTCGATTATTTATTGAAGGTACATTGGAAATGCATCCCGAAAAGAATTTTTATCCCAATGCAAATTCTTCAATGCGTTTAACTTATGGAACTGTAGAAGATTATGCTCCTAGAGATGCAGTTGAATATGATTATTTTACAAAAATTGATGGAATTATTGAGAAAGAAAATGATGAATCTGATGAATTTGTAGTTCCAAAAAAACTAAAAGAATTATTCGAAGCAAAAGATTATGGAATTTATGGTGAGGACGGAACTTTAAAAGTTTGTTTTCTTACTACTAACGATATTACAGGTGGAAATTCGGGCAGCCCGGTTATCAATGGAAATGGCGAACTTATCGGTATCGCTTTTGATGGAAACTGGGAAGCTATGAGCGGTGATATATCTTTTGAACAAAAAGTTCAACGTACTATCGTTGTTGATATTAGATATGTATTATTTATAATTGATAAATTTGCAGGAGCAGGTCATTTAGTTAAGGAACTTCAACTTGCAAAATCTTGATTTTAGATTAATTTATTTCTAATCGTTATTTCTAAAATAAACTGGTTATTATACTTATTTGTGTACTTTCTAAGATAGAATAACGAATAAATTAGTTAAGCCCGAATCCTTAATATTTAAAAAACCATATTTTCATTTTTTTAACCTTAAAAAAAATGAAATCTCACTTTTTAAAACCTTATTGCCTTTTTGAATTTTACAAATTATTCGACAATTAATTCAGGGCAAACGCATTATAAATTTAAGTATGTTTTATTATTAGCTCTTTATGTTTTTTTAAATAATTAAAAAATCAAAATCTTCAAATCTTAACTTATTGATATTAAGTGTGTAAAAATTATAATGCGTTTGCCCTGACAATTAATTTACTAGGTGACAGGAGTTCTGAAATTACGCATATTAAATGTATTGACTTTGGCTTTATTTTATTGTAATTTTAACAATTAGAAAACAATGAAAATAAAAAAAATGAAATTTCTTTACCTTATTTTAATTTTATTAATCAATATTTCATGCATTGCCCAAGATGAGTCAATTTTAAAAAAAAGTAATATATCGTTAATTAAAACGGTTTTTTCTAATAATATTGATACTGTTGATTCAAAATACAATGGAACTTGGGCGGGTATTGAAATTGGTTTTAATAATTATTTTAATTCCTCAAAAAAATCATTCGACTTGTCTGAAAATGAAAATTATTTAGAAATAAAACCTTGGAAATCAAGAGTTATTAATATTAATTTAATAGAATTTAATCTTGGAATTATTAAAAAATCATTTGGTATTACTACAGGTTGTGGAATTGAAATAAACAATTTTTTATTTTCTCAAAATATTACTTTGGTTTCAGATTCATTACGGCTTAATTATTTTCAGGATACAATTAATACCTTCTCAAAAAATAAATTAACAACATTATTTGTTTCTGTACCATTATTATTAGAGTGGCATCTTTCATCTAAAAAGAACAAGAGTATAGCTTTTATTTCACTTGGAATTATAGGAAGTGTAAATATTGATAATTACACAAGTCAGCGTTATAGTATTAATAATGTGGAATATAAATCAAGAATACGAGATAATTATTGGATTGCACCATATTGGTATGGGCTAACAGCTCGTTTTGGTTATAGCTTTATTCGTTTTTTTGCAAATTACAGCCTGATGCCTCTTTTCGAAATCAATAAGGGACCAACACTTTACCTTGTAAGTGCAGGAGTTATTATTGTTGGATTTTGAAAAAAAATTGAAAGGAAATGATACCAATTGGAACACAATTATAATAATTGATTATTATCTAAACAATAATTCATAATCAACATAATATAAAACCTTTAATGAAAAACTATTTAATTGAGAAGAATAAATTGTATTGTAAAAATTGTCGAAATAATTAGACGTTATTTCTCCATTTTCTGATTTTAAAATTGAATTTTTCCAAACAATTGAAATTTCACTTCCGGGTGCAAAATTCCATGTATAACTCATATCAATTGTAAAGGCATTAAAACTAACATCTTTTAATCTATTGTATTGTAAGTAATTTGTTGCTAAATTTCCATTGTTTAATAATGTATATTCTTGTGTATATTCTGCTTTCGACCAATAATGCCGTCCTCTTAAATTTAATGAAGATTTTTTATTAAAAATATAACTGGTACTTATTGTGTTAGTTATAGTTGTAACAGTTCTGTTTCCGAAAGTAATTTCATTTTGCTCCGATTTATCATAAAAACCTTTTCCATTATTACTAAAACTCAGATTTGAACCTAAAACTAAAAGAAACTTATTATTAAATCTTATTCTTGGCGATAGTCCGCACCATACCGAAAACCGTTCAATATCGTGGAAAACTTTTGACCCGCCTCCATTAAAATCAATTAGAAAATTTTTTCGGTAGTCGGGTGATAACATAAAATTAAAATAAATATGTTCGGGCATTTTATAAAACCGTCCTTCAACATGTGGTTCGTAATAATCAATCACTCCGTAAGGTGCGTAACTAAATTCAAAAAAACTAAACAGGTAGTTTTTAAATACTCCTTTTGTATTTAAGTTTAAACTAAAACTTGAAAAATCTTTTAAATTGTATAACGTTGAATAATTAATATAGAATGTGTTATACATATTTAATAACTTCCAAAAAGGCTTATATAAATTATATTCTACTGATAAGTTATGATTTGTTTCGTTATTATTTTTCAAATATCCCATATCTATCTGGGTGTATTCTTTATCAATTGCAGTTGCATCATATCCATATTTAAAATTACCAGATACTTTACCTACTCCAATTGT
>MENC01000201.1:0-4554 GCA_001768155.1 Bacteroidetes bacterium GWA2_30_7 | reverse complement strand
TCTTGATCAATCATTAAGAAATAACTCTTATGTATTTATAATAGATACATAAGAGTTATTTCTTAATGATTGATCAAGAACTATCATATTATAATTTGTAAAAGGTTGTGTTTCAACTTTAAATTCATTCCCAACTGAATCAATTATTATTGCATCTGTTTTATTTGTCATTGCATTGAAAAATCCTAAACCAAGCCCATTTTTTGTTCTTCCTGAAAATTTTGTTGCATTAATCATTTTAGTCTCTGCCGGGTTAAATTTTATTTTTTCACCTTGCGCAAGATTTTCATTTACTGTATTATAATTTAATGGTTCACCACCTATCCTTCTGGAATAAAAAATATTCCCTTTATTAAAAAGTTCAGTACCTTCTGTAAAAAATGGACGATTTTCACCATAAAAAGTTTCAAAAGGTGTAAGATTCAGTATTTTATCATCAGATTTTACTTGTCCAAAATCAGGAATTAATGTCATATCTAATGTAAAACTTTCGTTAATTCCATATTTTACATCTAAACCACCATTAATTCTATAATTTAACTGCTGTTGCTCGTTATGTTGCAAATAATAAGACATATACGGAGTTGCAGATAATCGGAGAGGAGGCTTTATGTTTTCGATTCCTGTAATAATTCCATATTGTTTTGTAACCGAATTCATTTTTTTATCTACAAAATTCCAGCTACTTAATTCCCTATTTCTTCTAACTTGTCTCAAGGCATTAAAACCCCATTCCTGAACAGTTTTTTTTGGAAATCGTAAAGCCGAAAATGGAATTTTCATTTCAACTGACCAACCCGAATCTAAAATTTGTATATTGCTGAACCATACAGCATTCCATGAAAAATCCTCATTATCATTATTATATTTAATATCAATCTGAACACCTGCGGCTGTTACCATAAACCCGACAACATTTAATCCGTCGTTATAAGGGTTAATTCCAACCATAAATAAGTCGGAATTTACTTCGGCATTATCGCGTTTTCCTAACTCTTTATAAATACTATCTTTGCTTTTATCATAAAGCATTGCACCAATATAAACAGCCGAATTGTCGTATAAAATCATAACATCTGTTTTTTCAGAAGCTTTTGCTCCATTTAAAGGTTCAAACTGAATAAAATCGGAGCTTTTCTCAGCTTTATTCCAGATAACTTCATTTAAAAAGCCATCAACTTTAATGTTTTCTGTTGTATATAAGGCTTTTATTGATTTTTTAGTTTGGCTAAAAATAGATGTGTATAAAATATTTATAAATAAAATTAAAATTAATGTGAATTTCATAAATGAATTATAACGTTTGAAGCCAATATACTAGCTTCAACATTTGAAGATTTTACAATTACGCCAATTTTTTCAAGTTCAGATTTAATTTTAGTTCTGTTTTGTGGGTCATTGTCAGTGCCTGTAATTGAAGTAATTATGCAAATTGCAGGATTAGTTTTCTTTGCTTCTTTAATTGCAGGAATTAGGTCGTCTAGTGGCGAAAGATTTGAGCCATAACCTAAAACAATATCGAGTAAAATAACTGCAACCTCTGGAATTTTTGCTTCTTCAATTATTTTTTTGCAACGAAGCGAAAAATCTATCATTGGGTGTGGTTTTCCGGCAGTAAATTCGTCATCGCCAAGGTCAATAATTGTATTTTCCTGACTTATCCAAACATTGTTTAATTTGAATTTTTCATTCAATGGTGTATTGCTGTATGTATATCCAACCAAATTTTTCATAATAAGCTGAGTTTCATCGCAAAGTGTACCGCCAGAGAATAAACCTCTAAGATATTTTCCTTTACAAGTTAGGCTAATAATTTTTGCTTCTTCAGCTAGTTTTAAATTTCTTAACTTGATATTATTGAGGCTATTATCGTAATTTTCATTTTTAGAAATACTTGCAGCAATTATTGCAGCTTCTTCAAGATTTGATGCTGAAATTGCTCCGGCTTTTGCTAATATTTCAGGATTTGCTCCAATAAAAATCCCAACAATTGGTTTTTTAATATTTTTTATTTCATCCGAAATTTTTTGCAAAACCGATTCGTGTGGAGGTTTGGAAACCAATACTATAACCTTCGTTTCGGCATCATTATTTAAAGCTTTTAAGGCTTCTATAAACATTATTCCACCAACTTCTTTTTTTACATCTCTGCCACCCGTACCAATTGTCTGCGAAATTCCTGCACCTAAATTTGAGATTATTGAACTAACCTCTTGAAGTCCAGTTCCCGAAGCTGCTACAATTCCAATATTTCCACTATTTACAACATTTGCAAAAGCTAACGGAACGCCATTAATAATTGCTGTTCCACAATCGGGTCCCATAACTAATAAGCCTTTTTCTCGAGCTTTTAATTTTAAATTAATTTCGTCTTCAATACTCACATTATCAGAAAATAACATTACATTAATACCATTGTCTAATGCCTTTGCCGCTTCATTAGTAGCGTATTTTCCCGCTACTGAAATTAAAACTAAATTTGCATCAGGCATTTGTAGTTTTGCATTTTCCAAACTTTTTGGTTTACGAACAATATCGTCATTTTTTTGTTTGCGAATATTAATTAATTGATTATCAACTTCTGCTAAAGCTTTTTCAATATCCGATTCAGAATTAGCCTGAAAAGCTATTAATATTTCGGCATCGCTCGAATTATCAAAGTCGTTGCAATATAAACCTGCTTGTTTTAATATTGATTTATTTTCGTTTGTTCCCATCACAATTGATGAGTCGATAATTCCGTCAAGTTTTTTAATGTTTTTTGAAATAATCATTAAAGTAACTGAATCGAAGTACTGTCCTTTTTTAATAAATCCTTTTGTTATCATATTCCAATTTTATTATAAATACATAAATATAAGCCTGTTAACAAATCGCTTCCAGAACTTTCGCCGTAAGAAACCATTTTTTTGATAGCTTTCAAAATTTCAAAATTATCATTTAATCCTAAATTAATAATTAAGTTTTTTAAATACTCGAAATATAAACCTTCTTTTGCAAAATACAGAAAATTAGTCGAATATAAGTTTTTGCTTTTCGCAATTTCAAATATCTTAGCTTTTAAAATTAGTAATTTTTTTCCATATAAAATTTCATTAATATGTAAACCGAATAATAAACCTGCAATAAAATCGTCTCCGGAAGGAGTGAGTCCATAACCTGTACCTTTAATTTTTTCAATACCAAATTCAATATTTCCTGTGATAATTTCTTCATATCCAGCCTTTACAGTTCTTAATAGAGCTTTTTCAAATGCTGAATCAAAATTATTTGATAAATTATTATCAATTAAAAACGCATAGCTTTTTGTGTTGAATAAATTAATATTTTCAGAAATTAAGCTGATATTCCTTAACAGAGAATGTAAATTAAGTTTTGATAAATCTAAAGTTGAATCGTATTTTAAAATAGAATTTATTAATACTTCTGAATTATCAATTATGATTAAAGAATTTGTTATTTCAATATGTGAATGAAAATTTATATCGAAGTTAGAAATTTGCAAACTATTTGGCATTAAAGGAACATTAGTATCAATTACGCTCAATAATTTACCATTTGATTCATAATTAATTACATGATTAAACTCAGAATATTTTGTGTATTTTCCTGAAATTATAGAATCGCCGTAATTAAGAAATTTAATCATTAAAATTGATTAGCATTTTATAAAGCAAGGTATATAAATTTTTTAGTTTTATATTTCGGAACCGTATATTTCATTAATTTTGTTGTTTACATTGTTATTTGTAATTAAATAGCATTTTGATAAATGAATATAATATATTGAATACTAATGCTATATATAGATATTGTATTTTAAATAATAATCAAAAATGATAAATAATATAAAGATATTATATCATCAAGGAAAACAGTATATTCCTGATGTTACAACAGTTGAAGTTCCTGGAATTTTCAGGGGAAGACCTGTGATTAGTAAATTTGAAGTTAATGAAAATGAATTAGTTCAGATTTGCCCAACCGCAGCAATTGGAAAATCGCCAATAAGCATTGATTTAGGTAAATGCACTTTTTGTGGAGAATGTGCTTTTGCTTTTCCAGAAAAAATATCTTTTACAAAAGATTATAAAATTTCTACAAATACCCGAACCGACTTGATTATTAAAGAAGGAATTGACTCTATAATTTCTCTTAATGCGGATAAAATTAGAGCTGAAATTAATAATTTTTTCAGTGGCTCATTAAAACTTCGTCAAGTTTCTGCCGGAGGAGACAATAGTTGTGAATGGGAATTAAATGCTGCTGGAAATGTAAATTTTGATATGGGAAGGTTTGGGATAGAGTTTGTTGCATCGCCTCGCCATGCTGATGGTATAGTAATAACTGGTCCAATAACTGAAAATATGGCTGAACCGTTACAAATATGTTATGATGCTGTACCTAATCCAAAAATCATTATTTTAGCTGGAACAGATGCCATTAGCGGAGGTGTGTTTGATGGAAGCCCAGCATTAAATCGAGAATTTCTTAATAAATATCACATTGACCTTTATGTTCCTGGTAATCCGATTCATCCGTTGACATTTATTA
>MENC01000200.1:22123-30893 GCA_001768155.1 Bacteroidetes bacterium GWA2_30_7 | reverse complement strand
TAAGCCAATTGTTTTCGTTAAGCTGCTTAACCTTAACTACTCCAGAGATTTTTTCAAGATTTAGGCTTTCAACTTTTGCATTAAATTCTACAATTATTGTTTGAAATTTATTGGCATATTGTTTCTGAAAATTACTTGTTTCGTCGTCGGCAACAATTTTTCCATTATTTATGATAATTGTTCTGTCGCAAATAGCTTCAACTTCTTGCATAATATGTGTTGAAAGCATAATTGTTTTTTGCTTACCAATTTTCATAATCAGATTACGGATTTCGATAATTTGATTAGGGTCAAGTCCGGAGGTTGGTTCGTCAAGTATCAACACTTCGGGATTGTGTATAAGTGCCTGTGCAAGACCAACTCTTTGTTTAAATCCTTTGGATAATGCTCCAATTTTTTTCTTTTGCTCAACCGCTAATCCTGTAATATCAACTATTTCGTTAATTCTGTTTTTTGAAGCTTTTCCAAGTTTATAAATTCCGGCTACAAATTCAAGATATTCTTTTACATACATATCGTGATAGAGTGGGTTATTTTCGGGAAGGTATCCAATAATTTTACGGATTTCGAGAGATTTTTCAATTGCATCCATCTCGTTTACAAAAACTTCGCCTGATGTAGGTGGAATAAAACCTGTAATGATTTTCATCATTGTTGATTTTCCGGCACCGTTTGGTCCTAAAAAACCGACTATTTCGCCTGAATTTATTGTAAACGACACATCGTCTAAGGCTTTTTGCTGACCGTATATTTTGGTTATGTTTTTTACTTCAATCGACATTTTAATATATTTTAAATTGTAAATTTATAATTGATGTAGGATTAATTATAATTTTTATAGACTTTTAACGATAACATTAAATGATAACATTTATAATTAAAAATATTTTCTGATTCCTAAATTTATACCGTACAAAAGAAATTTTCTAGGATAAGTAATTGGTATTTTGGGAATTAATTTCATAAATGACATTGCCGGATTAGCAATTAAAATAATTTTTTCAAATTTTATTTGAAAAACAAAACCATATTCATAATATAGTTTTGAATAATTCCTAAGTCCCTTACTATTATACCAGTAATTAGAAAAATAATCGTAAATACCAAATTTGATATTTGGTGCAATGGCAAATTTTTCTTTATTTATAAAATTATATTCAGTAGAAAAATATGCAATATTAAATGATTTGAAATTTGGTTTATTTTTATCATTTTCTAAAATATTTGTATTAAATATTACTTTACCCCCAATACCAATATTCAATCTTTTATAATTAACTAAAAAACACAGATTTACAGGAGAATAAATTAGATTTTTAGTTCTTTGTTTTTCCGGTAATATAGGATTATCAACGGTGTATCGATTTCTTAACAAACCAGATGAAAATTCAACACCAAATCTATTTTTATTATATTCTTTGTCGGCTAAATTATATTTTATTCCTAAAGTAAAATTGAAATTATTAATGTTATATAAAGTTCTGTTTAAATCATCTAACTCAATAGAACCATAAGAATTATAAATATCTATGCTTGAACCATTAGTTACAATTTTATAAGTAACATTATAGCTTGGAGAATAGTTAATTGTATTGTATTCAATTTCACTAAATAAAGAGATTTTTGAAGTAAAATTGTAATCAAATCCATAAGCTAAATTAAAACCATATATGTAACTTCCACTATATAATCTGTATGCTTCACCAGTATTTAGAGTGTTACTATAAATAAACTTCTCATTTATTTTCCCTTTACCTGTTACAAAACCAATCTTTATATAGTTATCAATTTTATTAGTTAATGAAAACTGATGAATTATTGTTGGATTTAAAATAAGAAATTCACTTTTCATAAAAGTTTTGGTTTCAGCTTTATAATTAATTGTTTGTTGATACCAACTACGAAATAAATCGTATTTTCCAGTAAAAGAGAAAAAACCTAATTCGAAGCACAGATTGTTCTTAAAACGATAACCTAAACTGCTTCCAGCCTTAATACCATTTCCTAAAGTTGAATTTAAATATTGAACTTCGCTAACAGTACTGTTTGACGTTAACGTTTGATAATTAGAATAGTTTCCATTATAATTTTTAAAAAAGTCACGACTATAACTAAATGTAGGTTTAATATACAATTGAGCATTTAAACCACAGAAAGTTATCAAAATCAGAATAATAGTAAAATAAATTCTCATTTCAAATTTCTATAGTTAAAGTTCTGGAGTTATCATCATTAACAGTTATGTTAACTTTTACAAAATTTTCGGGCAGTAATTCTTCAATTTTTTCGGGCCACTCTATGAAACAATAATTTCCGCTGTAAAAATATTCTTCGTATCCTAAATCGTAAACTTCTGAAATATTATTAATTCTGTAAAAATCAAAATGATAAATAATTTGATTGCTTTTTGTAGGATATTCATTTACAAGTGCAAACGTAGGGCTGTTTGAATTTCCAATTACTCCAAGTTCTTTGCAAATTGCTTTAATAAATGTGGTTTTGCCCGAACCCATCGTTCCAAAAAATGCAAATACTTTATCGTTTGGGAACAATTCTAAAAAGGCTTTGGCAACAGAATTTATTTCCTTTAAATGAGAAATTATTAAAGATTTAGAGTGCATGAATGTTGTCGGTTACAATTCTCTCCTTAATCTTCCAACTGCTATATTAAGCATTTCGCGGTATTTTGCAACAGTACGGCGGGCAATATGATAACCTTTGTCTTGTAAAATTCTAGCTAATTTGTCATCAGTAAGTGGATTTTTTTTGTCTTCGGCTTCGATGCAATTTTGAAGGATTTTTTTTATTTCACGCGACGATACTTCATCTCCGGTATCGGTTTGCATAGATTCTGAAAAGAAAAACTTCAAAGGTATAATGCCAAAATGTGTTTGAACATATTTGCTGTTTCCAACTCGTGAAATTGTAGAAATATCTAATCCGGTTATTTCGGCTATGTCTTTTAAAATCATTGGCTTAAGTTTTGTTTCGTCGCCATCAATAAAATAATCATATTGATAATTTACGATAGCTTCCATTGTTCCTAAAAGTGTATTCTGACGTTGAACAATTGCATCAATAAACCATTTTGCTGAATCAATTTTTTGCTTAACAAATGCTACGGCTTCTTTTTTTTGCCGGTTATTCTTTTTTCCTTTATACTCGTTAAGCATTTCGATGTATTTTCTACTTACTTTTAGTTCGGGAACGTTACGTGAATTTAAAGTAATATTTAATTCGCCATCATTTTCTTCGATAATAAAATCTGGAATTATATGATTAAACGATTTATTTAATGGGTCGCTGAAAGAGCTTCCGGGCTTGGGGTTAAGTTTTACAATTTCGCTTATTACTTGTTTCATGTCGTCTTCCGAAATACTAAGTTTTTTAATTATTTTATCGTAGTGTTTCTTTGTAAATTCATCGAAATACTCGGTTAATATTTCGTGGGTTAACTTAATAATTCTATCGGCAAGTGGTTTTCTTTTTATTTGTAATAATATACATTCTTTTAAATCTCTGGCACCAACACCCGGTGGGTCGAGTTGCTGAATAATATCAAGTAGATGTTTTATTTCAAAATCGGTAGTTGTTATATTTAAAGAAAATGCCAAATCATCAACAATTGATTCGATTTCTCTACGTAAATAACCATCATCATCAATATTTCCGATAATATATTTGGCAAGAGTTTTTTGTTCTTCGGTAATAAACAGAAAGTCTATTTGAGATTCCAAATTTTCGTGAAAAGTAGAACCTATTGAAAATGGAATTTCTTTGCGTTCATCGTCTGATGAGTAGTTGTTTACCGAAAGTTTATAAGCAGGTATTTCATCGTCTTCAATGTAATCTTCAAGTGAAAATTCGTCTTGACTATTATCACTTTCTTCAATGTCTTCATTTTCATCGCCTTCGATTTCATTATTATCGTCTTTAACTTCATCATCAAATTCGTCTCCTTCTTCGAGAGCAGGATTTTCTTCTAATTCTTTTTTAATTCTTTGCTCAAGTTGAATTGTCGGAACTTCAAGTAATTTTATAACCTGAATTTGTTGTGGCGACAATTTTTGCAATAATTTTTGTTGTAAGCTTTGCTTTAACATTTTTTTTATTTTAAAACTTAACACAAGTTAATGCAAAAAATATTATTTACAAAATGTTTATTTAAAATAATTGCTTAATTGCGGTTAATTCAAGATTTTAATGATATGAGTCCTCTCCAAAAAGTCTTATTTTGCCACCAAAGCACTAAAACACAAAATTTTCACCAAAAGTATTTATTTGACAATCTTATTTTCAGAAATTAGAAGATAGGTGTTAGAATTAAAGCGGATTACAAATCCTAATAATAATGCTTTAGGGATTACAAATCCCTAAGAGCGGGGTTGGCTTATTTGATTTTTTTGAGCGAATACTTTATTAAAATAAAAAAAGAGAGGTCAAGTGCCTCTCTTCTTAATAATTATTTCGATTGGATTTATTTTTCAATTCTCATTTTGTAGAACGATCTCCAAACAAAAATGAGTGCAATTGTTAAAAATACTAATCCTACATAAGGAGCTGCATCTCTGAAATTTTCAGATATTGCAATTTCCATTGCCAATAATCCAAATAAAGTGGTAAATTTAATAATTGGGTTAAGTGCAACCGAAGATGTATCTTTAAATGGGTCTCCAACTGTATCGCCAACAACAGTTGCATCGTGAAGTGGAGTTCCTTTCATTTTAAGGTCAACTTCTACAACTTTTTTGGCATTATCCCATGCACCACCGCCATTTGCCATGAATATAGCCTGGAATAAACCAAATACAGCAATTGAAATTAAGTAGCTTATAAATAAGGATACTGCATTGTTTCCACCAACATTTGAAGGAGAAGAAAAACATGCAAAAGCTAATGCAAAAAAGAATATTCCAACAAAAATGTTGAACATGCCTTTTTGAGCATATTCGGTACAAATTTTTACTACTTCAATAGATGATTTTGCATCGGCTTTTTTTGGAGCATTTGGGTCTAAGTTGATATGTTTTTTGATATATTCAACAGCTCTATAGGCACCAGTTGTAACTGCTTGCATTGAAGCACCTGTGAACCAATATATAACACAGCCTCCTAAAATAAAACCTAAAATTGTATATGGATTTAATAAGTTAAGAATTGTTTCGGGCTGCACACCAAGTGTTTTTTGAATCATAAGGATTAATGAAAAAATCATTGTAGTTGCTCCAACAACTGCTGTTCCAATTAAAACCGGTTTTGCAGTTGCTTTGAAAGTATTACCTGCACCATCATTAGCTTCTAGATAATATTTTGATTTTTTCCAATCTGGTTTGAAACCAAAATCTTTTTCAATTTCAGCATCAACATTTGGAACTTCTTCTATTAAAGATAATTCATAAACCGATTGTGCATTGTCTGTTACCGGACCGTAACTGTCAACTGCTATTGTAACTGGTCCCATGCCTAATAAACCAAATGCAACTAAACCAAATGCAAAAACAGAGGGATATATCATAAATGCATCTAAGCCAAAAGTACTTGCAAAATAAGCTACAAACATTAAAACAAAGAAAACCAATCCTGTCCAGAATGCACTAAAATTACCGGCAACAAGACCAGAAAGGATAACCAATGATGCTCCACCTTCTTTACCTGCATTTACAACTTCGTTAACATGAGCCGATTTTGGAGAAGTAAACATTTTGGTAAATTCCGGTATTAATGCACCTCCAATTGTTCCGCATGAAATTATAACTGAAAGAATCCACCACATATCGGTGTTTCCATTTAATTCGGGAATCATAACATAACTTGCTATGAAAGTAACAATTATTGAAAGAATTGATGTAATCCAAACTAAGTTTGTGAGTGGGGCTTCAAAGTCTAAATCTTCTTTTCCGCCATACTTGATATTGCTTAAAATGCCATTTAAGTAAAAAGCAACAATAGAAGTAATAATCATTAAGATACGCATTACGAATATCCAAACAAGTAATTCAACTTTTAAAGCCGAAGTAATAACATCTGTCATTCCTAAGGCAGTTCCACCAACAGCAAGTAATATAAAAGAAATTAATGCAACACCTGTAACGCCGTAAGTTTCAAAACCATCGGCAGTTGGACCAACGCTGTCGCCGGCATTATCACCTGTACAATCGGCAATAACTCCAGGATTCCGAGGGTCGTCTTCACCAATTTTGAAAACGACTTTCATTAAGTCGGAACCAATATCTGCGATTTTTGTAAAAATACCACCTGCAATTCTTAATGCTGATGCACCAAGAGATTCGCCAATTGCAAAGCCAATAAAACAAGCTCCGGCTAAATGACCAGGCATTAATAAAAGAATAACCAACATAAGTATTAATTCTACACAAATTAGCACAACACCTATGCTCATTCCTGCATTTAATGGAATATTTAATAAATGTAAGGGGTTTCTTTTTAAAGATGCAAAAGCCATACGTGCATTAGCTAATGTGTTCATTCTGATACCAAAAGCTGCAACTGTATAAGAACCAAGAATACCAATAATAGTCCAAGTTATAATTAAGGCAACGCTGCCAAATTGTTCGCCCGGAGTTTCGCCTATTGGGCTTAAAAATCCAAAATAACCGGCAACAGCTGCTCCGATAAATAAGAATAGAATTGCTAAAAATTTGCCTTGTTGTTTTAAATAAGCCGAACAAGTTTTGTAAATTACATCTGCAATCTCAAGCATAGATCTGTGTGCAGGAAGTTTTTTTACTTTCATAAATTGATAAAGCCCGAATAACATCCCAAGAATTGTTACAATAAATCCATAATAAAGAATGTGCTGATTCTTTATTTCATCAGGAATTATCAGGTCAGCCTCGCTGGCAAAAGTCAATGCCGGAGCTACTATAGCCAGCAAGGTTGTCAATAAAAATTGTTTTTTCATCATTTAGATTAATTAGTATTTAGTTAAAATTAATTTTTTGCAAAAGTATGATTTTAGTTGTTGCATTACAAAACTTTTTTAAACTTTTTTAACTTATTATGCTGTATTTCAATAAGTCTTTCTATCTTTGTATTGGGGAAGTTTGTTCTTTTTAGTAAATCCAAAGGTGTTTATTAGCATAAAATCAAGCAAATTCATATAAATTTGGTAGCTTTTTGTGTGAAAAAAATTGGGATTCGGGTTACGAAAACACAATATTTCTGGATTTAGACAGGATTACAGGATTTACAGGATAAGATTTAAAATATCAGGTGAAAACACGATATTTTCCAGAGAAGGTTGTGTTTTTGTCAGGTGAAAACACCTGACAAAGGTAGGGCGTTTACAGGCAGAGCCTGATTAGATAGATTCGACAGAGGTAGAACCTCAGCCGAACTGGATTTAGACAGGATTACAGGATAAGATTTAAATATCAAGTGAAAAACATAAATTGATTTCTAACGACTGGTTTTGTTCTGCTAACGACCGGAAATTTAGAACTCCTGACTTCTCGTAAATTGAATTATCGCATAATTTGTGAAATTGTAAGCTTAATTTGCTTTCAGAAAAAATTAAACTCTGAAAGAGTTAAACATGAATAACCTCCAATTTCATTGGAGGTTTAGTAATCAATATGCAACTTAACTACAAAGTAGTTGAAAAGGTTATCTATGAGAGATGTTAGTCTTTGTCAAATAACATTAAAATATATTTGCAATGTCATTTGACATTATCTACGGAACTTTATGGAAATTAACTTCGGAGTGGAATTATGGTAGAAAAATAGCACAAACAGTGAATTTTAAAGTTCAGTAAGAACGATATTATGGTTTAAGTTAACGTCAATGCGATGCATCGGAAAGCTTTACGGGCTATTCATCGTAGATGATAAAGTATTGTAAAAAAACCTACTCCAACTTTATAAATTCCTCGTTACACTATTAGGGAGTTTCTAAACATTTTAAAGATTTTAGTCGGTCAGTAGTGATAAACAATAATGAAATTTTGAGTAACATCAGATGTTAAGTCAAATTCATCAATTTTTTTAACTTCTGTAATTGTTCGTTTTTATTTTGACTTCTTAATTGACGTGCTGTTTCGGTAAAATATTGATGGCTTTCTATAAATTTGATTTGCATCTTGTTCCATTCTTCTATAGATTTTATTTTATTTCTTTCGAAAAGTTCTCTGAATAATTTTTGAGAAACTGGAATAAAATCGGGTCTTCCTAAGTAATCCAAATCGGCATCGCACATTATTTGTTCTAAAAGGTTTTTAGGGTTTGGCGGGAGTCTGGTTGCATAAATCAAATCAGAAATGATTTTGATTTGGTTATCGGTATAATTAAATTTGGGTAATGTTTCTTTTGCCATTTTTATTGCTAAAAACTCATGGTCATCATATCCTATTACAAAACCCGAATCGTGAAATAAGGCTGCTGTTTTTAAAAGTAACATTTCTTCTTCTGTAACCTTTTCCATACGACCTAATATTTCAACCTGTGTACAAACATCTATTGTATGTTTAAGGTCGTGATAGTATAATGTTTTTGGCAATCCACGTTCGAGCTTGGTCATTATAAGTTCGTCAATATCATCGAAACGAACCATTTGGAGTTTTGTGAAAAATTTCTCGTTTGGTGTTAAACCATCTCCGTCTTTAGAATATTCTTTTTTTAATCCATTTACAAAATACATGTATAATTCGCCTTTGTATTTAGCTGGAACTTTTCCTCGCGGAATACAATCAAAATATTCTTTTACAATATCATAGGTCGTTTCAGAAATATTTATTTCACCGGGTTTGCCA
>MENC01000200.1:10586-22110 GCA_001768155.1 Bacteroidetes bacterium GWA2_30_7 | reverse complement strand
GGCTTGCAATATTTACAGTATCGCCCCAAATATCGTAACTGAATTTTTTACTGCCTACAACACCGGCTATTACTCCGCCTGTATGGATACCAATTCTAACATCCCAAACATTTTCTTTTTTCGTTTTCAAATCCTTCATATATTGTCGCATTTCGATAGCTGCAAGTACTACTTCTATTGGATTTGTTCGATTTTTTTGAGGAATTCCACCCGCGCACATATATGCATCGCCAATGGTTTTTATTTTTTCGATATTATATTGGTCAACAACCATATCGAAATGTAAAAAGTATTTATCAAGTTCGTCGAGTAATTTGTCGGGACTCATATCTTCGGCGATTTTTGTAAATTCTTGAATATCAGAAAACAAAACCGTAACCATTTTATATTTTTTACGACTTACTTTTCCAAGAGATTTTAATTCTTCTACGGTTTGCTTTGGTAAAATATTACTAACTAATTGTTCGGCTCGTTCTTTTTGAATTACTAATTCTTCTGTCCTTTCACTTATTATTTTATCAAGCTTGTTTTTTTCTTTTTCAAATAAATAATTTCTCCATTTTATAATCATCAATAAAAAAGCACTCGAAATAATAACGTAAATTACATAAGCCCACCAACGTCTATAAATAGGGGCTAAAATATAAAATTTAATTTCAGATGTTTTAGAAATTCTATCATTAACATTTTTTGCTTTAACAAAAAAGGTATATTCGCCTTCCCATAAATTTGTATATTCTTTAAAATTAATTTCTGACCATTCTGACCAGCTTTTATCAAATCCTTCTAAATAATATTGATATAGGGTTTTGTTATTAATGTTATAACTGGGAGCAGAAAATTCAAATCTTATATTGCTGAATAAATGATTAAATTTATGTAAAACAGAATCATTATAATATTTAATTGAGGTAGAATTTTCATTTTTAAAAGTATTCAAATTAAAAACTGAATCTTTTCCAATTACTAACTTATTAATAAAAGTTACAAACTTAATTGAGTCGGTTTTTTTATGTTTCATGTCGTATCTGATAATTCCATCGAATCCACCAAACCAAACAATTGAATCGTTATCGTTGTAAATTGTTTCAATTGTAAAATCACTTATTTTTTTAAAACCTTGAGTAATTTTAGTATATTTTTTTAATTCACTATTATATTTGTAATAACCTGTGGTTTTGTCGAATCGACCAGTTACGCCTGAGCTAAACCAAATGTTTTTGTTTTTATCTTCTACAATTGGATAAGTCCATTCGTTTGAAGAAAGTATATTCTCGGAAAACATTTTTTCTTTTTCAAAAATTGACTTCTTATTATTGAATTTATAAATGCCTTTTGAGGTTGAAAATAAAACCCCAACAGATGTTCGATAAACATCAATCCAATCGTAATCTTTTGGTAATCCAAACTTATCGTCAATATTAGATATTTCAATATTATTTAAATTATTTAATTGTATTTTCATTTTATAAACACCGTCGTAATCGCTTCCCATCCAAATATTTCCATCTTTATCTTCAGCCATAGTTCTAATATATTTATCAAAATTATTTACTTTTGATAATTCTATAAGGTTTTTACCTTCGAGAGTAAATATATGAATGCCATCTTGCATTGCTGCTAATATTGTAGTAGAATCTTTTAGTAAAAGCATTGATTTTAACAATCCACTTGAGAGCTTTAATGCCTTATCATCACTTATTTGATAAATTCCTTTTTCGGAAGTTAAAAACAAATAATTTTTAAAATTGTAAAAGTTAAAACATTGTCCGGTAATTCCCGAAACTTCAAAAAATTGTTTATTTAATTCGGCGTAATTTTGTTTAATCGTGTTTAAATTATTATGTAAGTAATACACACCCTGAGCAGTAGCAGCGTAAAGAGTATTGTTAAATCTTATTATTGAATAAACTTCACCTATTACACCTGAAGATTCTTTATATATAGAGTATTGTGAAGGGAAATCAACTTTTGCCAGACCATTATTTAAAGCTATCCATAAATTGTTATCTCTACCTTCAAAAATATCATTTATATTATTATTAATAAGCCCGTTATCTTTATTAATAGAGCATAAAAAATTTGAGTTTTTATCTACAATAATAATCCCTTTCTTTTTTGTTGCAAAAGCATAAGTGCAATCTCTTAATTTTAACCCCTTTACATAATCATAATTATTAATAAATTCGGAATATTCGGGATTATATTCAACAATATTATTGTAATCGTAAAGAATAAAATTATTAATTCCTTTCAGCTTTATTAATAGCTTATTTTTATATGGAATTATATCTATTACTTCTTTTTCACTAAAATACTTGCCATTTGGGATTAATTTTAACTGCTCACCGGTATATTTATGCAATCCATATCCATGTTTATAAACGAATAATTCATCATCAACATTAAATGCAGAAATTCCGGAGTTGCATGAATTTAATAAATCAATTGTTTTTCCGTTCCATTTGTAAAGATATTTTTCGGAACAAAATAATACATAGTCTTTAATACAAACTACTTTAATAATAGTGCCAAATCGTGGAAGTCCTTTTGGAAAATACTTCATTAAACTAACAAAACATGTAACATTTGATTCATTTTTATTTAAATAGCCAAATTCCTCAAAACCACCTACAAACACAACCCCTTTATTGTCGGTATCAAGTTTCGGAACGCCACTAATTTTAATTAACGACCAATTTGTACCATCAAATTCAAGAATTCCGCTTAAATTTCCAAAATAGATTATTCCATCTTTATCTTGAGTAATTGAATAATTTTGACTTTCGAAGCCATAACTTTTTGGCGGAATGTTAAAAATATAGGGTGAACCGACATCTTTATTCTGTGAAAATGCAAAATTTGATATAAATAATAATAGAATTATTACATTATAAATACTTTTGTTTTTTTTATTAAAAATTAATTGCATAATTTTGTTTCCGAAAAAAGATTTCGTAAATTACAGAAATATTTTTTTTAAATAGCAAATGTACTAATGATTTATTGAAAAAAAACTTTTTATAAATATGGAGGAAAATAAAACAGGAAAAATTTTAGTTACTTGGGATTTCACAGAAATGTCTGAGTACGCACTTGCACATGCAGTTAAAATTTCAAAGTCTTCAAGCAGCGGAATAGCTCTAATCCACATTGTAAAAAAGAAAAAAGAAATTGAAGAGGCTGAAAGTAAGCTTAGTGTTGTTGCTGATGAAACTTTTAAAAGATATGGAATAAGACCAGATTTTATTGTAAAAGAAGGAACAATTTTTACTACTATCGGCGAAACTGCTTCAGAAATTGATGCAACTTTAGTAATTATGGGTACTCATGGAATACGTGGTATGCAAAAATTTACTGGAAGTTGGGCATTAAAAGTTATTGTAAGTTCACCGGTTCCATTTATTGTGGTTCAGGAAGCACCAATTTCAGATAAATTCGAAAATGTTGTTTTCCCAGTTGACTTTAGAGGTGAGAATAAAGAAAAATTAAACTGGGTTAATTATTTATCAAAATTTTATAAATTTAAGCTTCGTTTAATCAAACCGTTAGTTACAGACGATGGATTTAAGCATAAAATAAATAACAATCTGTTATTTGCAAAAAAAATTCTCGATAGTATTGGTATCGATTATGATATTAATACAGGTGAAGGAACTGATTTAGCAGTTGAAACAATGAAGTTTGCTGAACAAATAAATGCAGATTTAATTCTTATTATGACAACTAAAGACATAGATATTAAAGACTATGTATTTGGTGCAAACGAACAAAAAATTATTGCAAATCCTTCTAAAACACCTGTAATGTGTGTTAATCCGCGAGAAGATTTACGAAAATTTACTAGTTTCAGATAAAAAAAGCGGCTTAAGCCCATTGGCGTTAACTTAACTTGTCCCTATCGGGACAATATATTGGATTTAGTTCAACATAATAGTGCCGTTGATACGTAATAATAAATTGAATTTGAGGTAGATGTTTCATCCCTAAATGGATTTTAGATTGGTGTTTTTTTTATTTTCTACCAATATTACGTTCCCAAAAGAATTCGTTTTGAACAATTGTATATAGTTAATATTCTGCATTATAACACAATGCTACTATTTAAGTTAATGTCAATGCGATTTTTCATCGGGACAGGTCGTGGCAAAATGAGTAGCTGAGTAGTTCAATAAACTAGGAATAACTAAAAATAAGTGAAGAAATTATGGCATCATTGAATGAAATTGGAATAAACAAAATATTTGCTGATAGGAAATGTTACATATTAGAGTTTATTGCTTCTACAGGGTTTAGTTTTGCAGCACTTATTGCCGGTGCAATACCTGATATTAAACCAATTATTGCTGAAATTAATAAACCTGAAATTATATTCCATGTCGAAAGACTAAGATTAAAATCCAGTGCATAGGATACTATTAATGTCCCGATATAAATTAATAATAAACCAATTGCTCCACCAATAAGGCAAAGAATAATTGATTCGTACAGAAACTGTAATAATATAAAAAAGTTTTTTGCTCCTAACGATTTCTGGATTCCAATAATATGAGTTCGCTCTTTAACGCTTACAAACATAATATTTGCAATACCAAAACCACCAACCAAAATAGAAAATCCTCCAATAATTAAACCTGCAATGTCAACAATTTTAAATAATTCGTTAAAACCTTTAGTTAACATACTGGTTTGATTTAAAGCAAAATCGTCGTCGGCAATAGGTTTTATTCTTCTTATGGCACGCATTATACCTTTCAATTCTTCTAATAATTCTTCGTTATGAACATTGGCTTTAGCTTTTATCATAATAAACGGATTCAGGTTTTCGTTTCGTATGTCAACAATTTTTCGGACGTAATTTATTGGAGCTAAAACAATATTATCGGTACTATTATTAAAAATATCTTCGCCTTCTTTTTTGAAAACGCCTATTACATTAAATTTATAACCGGCAACTTTAATATCTTTTCCTATTGGGTTTATTCCTCCGAATAATGAGTTTGCAATATTGCTTCCAATTAATGCCAGATTTCTACCGCTTTTTGATTCAAAAAACGAAAAATATCTTCCTTTTTCAAGTTCAAAATTTCGAACTTTATCATAATCATGCGAAACAGCAATAATACCAACATTTTCAACAAAATATTTTTTGTATTGAACAGTTTGTGAGGTCGAAATCATAAATGCAGCTGCTTCGGCTTTTTCTGAACGTTTAATAATTTCATCTAATTCTTTAATGTTTGGAAGTGGTCGGTTCATATATTTCCACCATGGATATTCGTCGCCAAACTCCCAAGGCCATTTCTGAATATAAACTACATTATCGCCTAATGACTCTATGCTGTCTTTGATTTTTTTTTCCATAGAATCGATTACAGTAAAAACCGAAATAATTGCAAATATTCCGATTGTAATTCCAAGCAACGACAAAAATGTTCTTAATTTATTAACAACCAAAGCATTGATTGCAAACAGAAAGCTTTCTTTTAATAATTTAAGATAAATCAATTTTATTTAGGATTTAGGATTTTATTGTATCTGTACAACTAACATTAAATCAATTTTTTAATAATTAATTACGTATCCCCTCAAAAAGGAGTTAATTTTAGACTAAAAAAATTTCGCCACAAAAACACTAAGTATCTCTAAATTAGATAATTTCTTTTTGTGGAATTTTGTGTTTTGGTGATTTAGTGGCATTTTATTAACTATTTTATGAGTGGATACTTAATTACCTTCTCCATGAAAAATTAGAATCATCAGGCTTTTGAAATTTATCAGCTTAATTAAAAGTGCAATAAATAATGAAAATAACGAGATTGTTAATAATCCAATAAACCAACTATGAATATATGACGTAACCACATAACCCGCAAGTAACGATACTGTTATAAAAATAAATAAGCGAAAAGCAAGCATATAATTAAATCTGAATTTAAAAATATTCATTGCTATAATCACCTGAACAACAGCCGTAAATGTCTGTGTTGTTAAGCTGGCATAAGCCGAACCTAGTGCGGAAAATTTAGGAATTAAAATTAAATTCAATACAATGTTCAAAACCATTCCTATCAAAGCCATTATATTTAATGCCTTTAAATTGCCATTTGCTGTAAGCAATGTTCCAAAAATATATGTAGTTGAAATTGAAACAAAACCCATCATCAACACAGCAAAAATAGGAGAAGAATTACTAACGTGATTTTTATATAATAATTCCATTATTTCGTCTTTATAAAAATATGAAATTATTGCTAAAATAAAAGCAGGAACTATCAATAATACATAAGATAGTTGCATTAATTGACCAACTTTTTCTTTGAGTTTAATCATTTTTGCAAACATTGGTAAAAGCAAAGTAGAAAATAAAAAAGCAAACATTGTCGCGGCATCAAGAATACGAAATGCCTGAGCATAAATGCCGGCTTGCACTTTTCCGTCTGGCAACATGCGTTCGAGCATTACTGTATCAATACGATTATAAAACGACATTAATAGTATCAACAATGCATAAGGATAGCTTTGTCGAAGAAAAACGATAAAAAAGGATAAATCAAAATTAAGATGTAAAAAATCTAACTTAGACCATACAATTATAAAAGTAACTAATGCGGTTATAAAATATGCTGCTGATTGTGCATACACAAACCACGCAATACTAAAAGGGCTATCTGTAATATGCCCCCAAAGTAAAATTGAACAAATAATAATCATTAAAATACGGTCGAGAATTGAAACCAAACTATCTGTTTTAAACAGATGAAGCCCGGAGAGATTTGAACGTAAATAAAGCGTAAAAGAAATAATAAATTGATTTAAAACTAAAAACAAAAGCAATTTCATTTGTTTCCATTCGTAACCAATTATAATTGCAGCACTTACACTAATGATTAAATATAAAACTGCTAATAAAAATTTTAAAACAACAATATTCGACAAATGCTTACTAAACAACTGGCTATGTTGTGCAATATTTCGATTGTTATAATTTGTTATGCCTAAATCGAGAATGATATTAAGCAATAACGAAAAATTAAACAACGCAAAGTACATTCCATATTGTTCAGCACCAACAACATTCTGAACAGACCTGTCAATCCCGAAAATCCAGAATGGCTTAACAAGAAGATTCAAAAAAATCAGTAAAGCAAGGTTTGTAACAAACTTTCTTTTCAATGTTCCAAATAAATGTTATATTTTTACAAATGTAATAAAGCAATTTGGCTTTTATTTATTTTTAATAAAAAACTGATTTAACAGAAAAAAATTAATGAGAATAGCAGTAAATACAAGATTACTTATAAAAGATAAACTCGACGGAATAGGCTGGTTTAGTTACGAATCCCTTAAGAGAATAACTCAAAAACATACTGAACATCAGTTTATTTTCATTTTCGATCGTCCGTTTGACGAAAGCTTTATTTTTTCAAATAATATCATTCCTGTTAAAATTGCTCCACAATCGCGACATCCATTTTTATGGTATTTATGGTTTGAGATTTCTGTACCAAAAATTTTGTCAAAATTTAAAGCCGATTTGTTTTTTTCACCCGATGGTTTTTTGTCAACAAAAACATATATTCCTTCTGTCCCGGCTATTCACGATATTAATTTTGCACATCGTCCCGAAGATTTACCATACTTGGTTAGAAATTATTATAATTATTTTTTCCCGATTTATGCCCTAAAAGCAAAACGAATAATTACCGTTTCAGAATATTCAAAATCTGATATTAGTTCAACCTATAAAGTAAATCCCGACAAAATAGATGTTGTGTATAATGGGGTTAATTCAGCTTACAAACCTCTCAACGAAGAAACAAAAAAACAAACAATTGAAAAATTAACCGGAGGAAGTCCTTATTTTATTTTTATTGGAGCTTTACATCCACGTAAGAATGTAGCAAGGCTTATTAAAGCTTTCGACCTATTCAGAAAAGAAACGGCACTTGGATTTAAACTTGTTATTATTGGCGACAAAATGTTTAAAAATCAAGACATTGAAGAGGCATTCAATAATATGAAATTCAAAGAAGATATAGTTTTTACCGGACGTCAAGCAATTAATGAATTACACAAAATATTAGGTTCTGCTTATGCAATGACATTTGTTCCATACTTTGAAGGATTTGGTATTCCAATAATTGAAGCAATGGCGTGTGATGTTCCTGTAATTACTTCAAATGTAACTTCAATGCCCGAAGTTGGTGGTGATGCAGTTTTGTTATCCGACCCTTTTTCGGTAGAATACATAAAAAATTGTATGGTCAAAATTGCCAACGATAATGAGTTACGAAACAAACTTATAATAAAAGGACGTGAACGAATTAATAAATTTTCGTGGGATAAAACTGCAGATAGGGTTTGGAGTTCGTTGGAGAAAAGTTTAAAATAAAATGCAAATTATCAATATAAAATATAATTTTGGTTATAAAGAAATAGTTTATGAGTAAAATAAGAATAAAAAACTTTGGACCAATCAAAGAAGGTTTAATAGAAAATGACGGCTGGATAGATATTAAAAAAGTAACCGTTTTTATTGGAAATCAAGACTCTGGAAAAAGTACAGTTGCAAAAGTAATTTCTACATTAACTTGGATTGAAAAGGCAATTAATCGGGGGGATATTAGTATTAAAACAATTATTCGCAAAGAATTTTTTAAAAAATATTTTGAATATCAGGGAATTAAGGATTATTTTAAAGATTCTACTGAAATTGAATATGTCGGAAGTCGTATTGGTATAAATTTTAATAATAAATTAGAACAAACTGAAATTATTGTTAATGAAAAAAATAAATATTGTGTCCCAAAAATAATGTACGTTCCATCAGAAAGAAATTTGTTATATGTTATAGAAAAAGCATATGATATAAAAAACCTTCCTGGTTCGCTTTTTTCATTTGCTGAAGAATTAAAAAAAGGTCAGAATAAATTTGAAGATAAAGAAATTAAGTTACCCTTTGGTAATTTAAAATATAAGTATGATTCTGATAAAGATGATTCTATATTAATAGGTGACGATTTTGAAGTTAACTTATTACATGCTTCAAGTGGATTTCAATCGTTAGTTCCATTATACATTGTTTCAAAATATATAACAGAAGAATTACAAGAGGGCAAAGAAATCCTTCAAAAACAATTAAGTGTATCTCAGAGCATTAGGCGAAATGAGGAACTTGCCACCATAACTTTAAACGAAAATCTTTCTGACAATGAAAAAAATGAACTCGCAAAGACTATCAATTCTAAATATATCGTTACTTGTTTTATCAATATTGTAGAAGAACCAGAACAGAATCTATTTCCATCTTCACAGCACATTATGCTTAATAATTTATTGGAATTAAATAGCAGAAAAGTTGAAAATAAATTGATAATGTCAACACATAGTCCTTATTTAATCAATTATCTAACATTAGCTGTAGAAGCAAATAGATTAAAAGATAAAGTAAAAACTAAAGAATTAAAAGATAGACTCGAAAAAATTGTTCCCTTAAAATCTACAATACCTTCTGATGATTTGGTTATTTATCAATTAGATGAAACAGATGGAACTATTAAACTTTTAGGAAACTATAAAGGACTACCATCTGACGAAAATTATTTGAATAATAATCTTGCAGATTCAAACGATTTATTCTCTCAACTTTTAGATATTGAAGATTTATGCCAATAGATTTTTTTATTGCACCATGTGCAAAAGTTGATGGAAATTGCAAAAAGGCAGGTGTTGTTTGCAAGACTACAACTAATATTGCAAGATTTGGGATTAGCGATAAAAATTCTAACAAAAGAGAACCTGCATTTATTGATACAGAAAATCAAAATATTTGGGAACTTGATGTTGAAAACCCTAAACATAAAAAGCTAACATTTAAAGCTATAGATAATTGTATAGATATTTTTAGAGACGGGGGAATTGAACCAATTAAAAAATGCGAGGGTTTTCTGTTTTATGAAAATAAAATTCTTTTTGTGGAATTAAAAAACCGAAAGTGTGGCAGATGGCTTGTTGATGCAAGAGAAAAATTTGAAGAAACAATTTTAAAGTTTAAAGAAAATTATCCAAATTCAGAATTTGAGTTACTCGAACCAATAGTTGCTAATAAGCTTTTTTCGGGAACACATCAAAGTGAAATGGTACAAAAAAAAATACTAAAAGATAAAATAGGATTAGATTTTCATATAAGAAATAAAATAACCATAAATTGATGCCAATTGACAAACTGTGTTATGCCAATCCTTTCCTCATTCTATAAACCAAACACCATAGAAGCCGGAGTTGATGAAGCCGGTCGTGGCAGCCTTATTGGTCCTGTATTTGCTGCTGCGGTAATTCTTCCAACAGATTTTAAAAACAAATTTCTGAACGACTCTAAAAAATTATCTGAAAAAAAACGCGATGAACTTCGTATCGTTATTGAAAAAGAAGCAATCGCATGGTCAGTTGCTAAAATTAATGAAGATATTATTGATAAAGTAAATATTTTAAATGCAACTTATCTTGCAATGCACGAGGCTGTTAGAAATTTAACAACAAAACCAGAATTATTATTAATTGATGGAAATAGGTTTAAGCCATATCCCAAAATACAACATGTTTGCCATGTTAAAGGCGATGGAAAATTTATGTCGATTGCAGCTGCTTCAATACTTGCAAAAACTCACAGAGATGAGTTTATTAAAAAAATTCATTTTGAATTTCCGCAATATAACTGGGATCAAAACAAAGGTTACGGAACAGCCAATCATAAAGAAATGTATGAAAAATTCGGACCTTCTGTATATCAAAGAAAAACATTTAAGTATAAGCCAAAGCAGATAGAAATTGATTTCATGAACTTTGAATTTTAATTTCATATAAAACATTTTTTTTTATCGTTTTTCAAAATAACTCAAACCTTTTACTGCCAAATAACGTATAAATTTTCGAGCAAATATTTTACATTTGTAAAAAACTTGAAATTGGGACGTTACAAGCACCGAATAATAATAAATTCCCTATTGCTTTTTTTAAGCATATCAGTTTTTGGGCAAGATATTCAATTTTCCCAATCTTATGTTTCGCCTTTATATCTTAGCCCTTCGTTTGCCGGTTCTACAGATGGAAGTCGGTTGGTTACAAACTACCGTAACCAATGGTCAAATTATTCGACTTATTTGATTTCTTACGACCATTATTTTAGTTCGATGAAAAGCGGATTTGGTTTACTTTTGATAAAAGATAAGCCCGGTAATAGTGCAATAAATACTTCTTATATCGGCTTACAATACTCTTATGCAATACCAATAAATCGTTTTTGGGAAGTGCGTCCGGCATTGCAGGCAACTTATGTAAATAGTTTTTTCGATTATTCTAAATTCACTTTCAAAGAGCAGCTTGTGTTTGGTAATCAGAATCTTCCCCCTGAAAATTCGTACAAAGAAAATTTAAACTATTTTGATGCCTCAGCCGGATTGTTGGTTTATTCATCGAAAATATGGGGAGGAATATCAGTTGACCATTTATTAATGCCAAATAT
>MENC01000200.1:8584-10570 GCA_001768155.1 Bacteroidetes bacterium GWA2_30_7 | reverse complement strand
ATTCCGTCAGCTCGATGCAGGATTTTATTGGCTTTACCGACAAGTTACTGTGGGAGTTTGGTATAGAGGGCTTCCATTCCTTAAATCGGCAGGAGCTTCAAATAACGATGCTTTAATTTTTATGACTGGATACAACTTTAATGGTTTCAAGATTTCTTACAGCTTCGACCTAACACTTTCTAAGCTATTAGGTTATTCAGGAAATGCTCATGAAATATCATTGGTGCTAGAGTTTTTACAAAATAAGGAACTAAAGAAAAAACGTTTTAATAAAGCAATTCCAAGCCCAAAATTTTAGAAAATGACGTTCTTTTATAAAATATTTCTAATTATTTTTCTGGGATTTTGTGCATTGCAAATCTCAACTTCAAATTTATACGCACAGGGTTGTGGTTCTGATGTTCCCGAATTTAATGTTAACCTAACTGGAAATCCCGACAGCATTTGGATAATCGAAGGTGTTGACAGAATTGGAACTTGTTGTGATTTTCAAAGTCCATCATACACTTGTCTGAAATTTAAAGTAACTATTGATTCCGAAGCAAAAGGAATAATTTTTAGTGTTGCGGGTGGCACAATGCCCTCAAATACAGATTTTAAACTTCTGCTTGAAAATGAAACAGGATGCGAATCCTCAACATATAAAAGCAATGAAATTTTGTGTTTAAATCCAGAAACTACATATTCGCTTGTCTTTTGTCAACCCGATGGAAATAATAATAATTTTACAATCAAATCTGTTTCACAAAAAAGTTTGCCAAATATTAGCTTAACAGGCAAATATGCAGAAGGTTGCCAGCCTTATGAAGTAACTTTTTATGACTCAAAGACTACAAAAGCTGAAACATTCAATTGGCAATTTGGCGACGGAGATTCTTCTATTGAACCAATACCATTTCACGTTTATAACGATACCGGCAAATATAATATTTCGCTTAAAATTACTTATGAGCAGAATTGCAAAACCACTTCTTCGGGGGATATTTTTGTAAATGTTTTATATAATCCTGATATAGTCGTCAGTCGTTCTCCCGAAAAGCCTGATATGACTAATCCGGAAGTGAGTTTTAATATTTCCACAAAAGAAATAGTTCAAGCTTTGTGGGATTTTGGCGATGGTGATACGTCAACATTATTATCAACTTCACATACTTATTCAGACACAGGCAGATACTTAGCAAATGTGCAAACCCTAAACTCCTTTGGCTGTGAAAACAAAAGTAGTTTTGTAATTGAAGTTGGGGCGGGTAATAGTTTTGTAATTCCTTCAGCATTTATGCCTAATACAGAAAGCTCAAGCGAAGGAAAATACGACATAAACGAACATAATAACTTTGTATTTTACCCAATAGTCGATTACGTAAAAAAATACAACCTTCAAATTTATAATCGCTGGGGCGAAATGATTTTCACATCCGATGAACTTTCAAAAGGCTGGGATGGTTACTACAAAGGAACTCTTTGCAAACAAGATGTTTATATGTGGAAAATCGAAATTATTTTTCTGAATGGAGCACATTTGAAAAAGGCTGGGAATGTTACATTGTTGAGGTAATTTACAGCTTTAATACAATTATTTTCATCAAAAATCATAAAAAGTCGTGCCGAAAAGTGTGAGCTTTAACAAAAAGTTGTTCCGAAAAGTGTGGACTTTAACAAAAAGTCGTACGTTTTTTTGTATTATTGCATAAAATTTAATCTTTATGGAACGAAAAGAATTTGACAATCTGATAAAATGGAAAAACTCGGACGATAGAAAGCCTTTAATTATCAGGGGCGCACGCCAGACCGGCAAAACCTGGTTATTGAAAGAATTTGGACAAAGAGAATTTAAACAAAACATCTATATAAATTTTGAAAACAGTAAACACCTAAAAAATATTTTTGAAAATGATTTTGATATTAAAAGGATAATAACTTCTTTACAAGTAGAAACTGGAGTTGTATTTGATGCACAAAACACTTTAATTATTTTTGACGAAATAC
>MENC01000200.1:0-8490 GCA_001768155.1 Bacteroidetes bacterium GWA2_30_7 | reverse complement strand
TTAATCAGCAAAAATTGGGAACAGATAAAAATATTCAGGCATAAATATATTGAAATGTTAAAGCATTATTATTATATTGGTGGAATGCCGGAGGTTGTAAATTCTTTTAAAAAAAATCGGGATTTTCAAAAGGTAAGGGATATTCAGAAAAGAATTTTAGAAGCGTATGAACAGGACTTTTCAAAACATGCACCAAATGATATTGTTCCAAGAATAAGAATGTTGTGGAACTCAATCCCAACTCAATTAGCAAAAGAAAACCGCAAATTTATTTATGGACTTATAAAAGAAGGTGCAAGAGCAAAAGAATTTGAGATTGCAATGACATGGTTAATTGATTGTGGACTTATTCATAAAGTAAACCGCATTACAAAACCTGCAATTCCACTTAACGCATACATTGATTTCAGTGCATTTAAATTGTTTTTTGTTGATGTTGGATTATTAAATGCAATGGGAAATGTTGATGTTAAAACTTTAATCGAAGGGAATTCCATTTTTGAAGAATTTAAAGGAGCAATTACCGAGCAGTTTGTATTACAACAATTAATAGCAGATAAAATAAAGGTATATTATTGGTCGTCAGAAAAATCAAAAGCCGAAATAGATTTCATTATACAATACAAAAATTTTGTTGTCCCTATCGAAGTTAAGGCTGAAGAAAATTTACAGTCAAAAAGCCTTAAAGTTTTTTGTGAAAAATATAAACCACAGTTTGCAATAAGAACATCTATGTCGGATTTCAGAAAAGAGAACTGGCTTACAAATATTTCTTTGTATGCAATTAATAATGTGTCATTTTCTGTTTTTGAATAAAAATAGATATTGATAATTGAAAAAAACTAATTTTGAAAATATTTTAACCCCGATGCACCATAATCATAATACCCACGACCATAGCCACGAAAATGAGAAAAAAACTCTTTGGGTTGTTTTCCTAACTGCGGCAACAATGATTCTTGAAATTGCTTATGGCTATTGGACTAATTCAATGGCATTACTGGCAGATGGCTGGCATATGGCATCGCATGTGTTTGCACTTGGTCTAACTTGGATTGCTTATGTTGTTGCCCGGAGATATTCAGAACATGAGAAATATTCATTCGATAAACAAAAACTTCTTGCTCTATCGGGTTTTACAAGTGCTTTGGCTCTTCAGATTATTGCAATAATAATGGCTATTGAAGCAATCGACAGATTATTAAATCCACTTGTAATTATATTTAGCGATGCAATTATTGTTGCAATAATCGGTTTGGTTGTAAATGCTCTAAGTGCAGTATTTTTACATCAAAAGCACGAGCATAACGACCATAATATTCGTTCCGCCTATATGCACGTAATTGCAGATGGACTGACCAGTGTAACTGCCATAATTGCTTTAACTGCCGGATATTTTTATAATCTTTATTCTTTAGACAGTATCAGCGGAATTATTAGTTCTGTAATTATTACAAAATGGGCACTTGAACTAATGAAAAACTCAGGTAAAGAGTTGATTGATTTTAATTCTGTTAAAAATAATCGGAATGAAAATTAATACAAACACCTGGAATAAAATTCGTTACACCATTTATACTCCGATTTATGATTCTTTAGGAAGAATTTTTGCAGAATCTAGAAAAAAATCAATTTCATCGCTTGAAATAAAAGACGATGATAGGGTTTTAATTATTGGAGCAGGGACTGGACTTGATTTAGAATTTTTAAATTCAAATTGCGAAATCACAGCAACCGACATTACTCCAGCTATGATAAAAAAATTGTCGAAACGAGGTAAACTACTGAAATTGAACGTTGATGCAAAAGTTATGGATGGTCAAAAATTGTTATTCCCAGATAATACTTTTGATAAAGTTATTTTGCATTTGATTCTTGCAGTAATTCCCGACCCTGTTACTTGTATAAAAGAAGCTGAAAGAGTTTTGAAGTCAGGAGGAGCAATTGCTGTTTTTGATAAATTTGTGCCAACTAAACAAAAAATTTCGTTTGGTAGAAGAGTTATCAATCTTTTTACAAATTTCCTGTTCAGCGATATAACCCGAAGTTTTGAAAAAATTATTGCAGAAACTAAACTTATAACCGTATCAGATGAAAAAGCTGATTTTGGAGGGATTTTCAGGATTATAACGCTTAGAAAAAATTAAAGCATAGGCATTGTTTTCTTGCCAGCAGAAACTTTTCTTTCGTTTTTCTTGCCAAACTTTTTAGTGAGAGATATTTCAAATCCACCGCGATAGTTTGTTGCTACATTTAGTTTTGAGTAATTTACGTCGTAACTAAATGCCATTGTAAGTCGGTCGTACTCGAATCCTGCCATTAATATTATATCGCTTTTTGCTCTGTCCCAAACGCCAAAATATAGTTGAGTTTCTTTCATTGAATAACAGATATTTAAGCCCATAATTAATTCTTTAGCTTTTTTCTGACTTACAAGTATAAATTTAGGAAGAAAAAACAATTTTTCATCTATCTTAAAGTCAACACCTCCGTGCAAAACTTTTTTAACTCCTATTTTATTTTTGCTTTCAAAAAATGTGGTTTCTTTAGGGCGATTCAGATTTTGTAAACTTCCGCCCAAACTTGCTGATATTTCATTTGTCGGCGAATATGTCAGCATTGTTCCGGCATTAAAATCGGTATATAAATACGATGTATTAAATAGTACTTCATCGTTTGCCAATGAATTGTCGAATCCGCTTTGAGTCCACTGATTGTCGAAAATAAGTTTACTTGCATCGAAACTTTTGCTTACTACTCCGAAACTTGCTCCGAAACTTGCAAAAAGTTTATTATCTTCGATAATTCCTTTGTGATATGAACCAACTAATAATGCTTTAATTGTGTGCAGATTAATGTCGCCGGCTTTATCGTTATTTAAAATCAATCCTATTCCAGCCCAGTCTTGTTTGAATGATTTTGGTATAATTTTGTTTTCAAAATAAGCTAATTGTGAAAGATATGGTTTTGAAACACTGTTCCACTGACTTTTATAGTCAATTCCTACTTTTGTTTTGCCTTGCGAAGTCGCCAGATTTGCAGGATTGTAATACATGGGCGCAACGTAGAATTGAGAGAGATGAGTGTCTTGGGACTTTAAGCTTAATGGAATGAGAAGAAATGTAAAATGTAAAATGTAGAATGTAAAATGTAAAAGTGTGGAGTGGGGCGATATGGGATTAAATTGTTTCATTGTTATATTTTTTTGCAATAATCTATTTATTAAATTTATCGACGCTTAAACTTTTAAATTTCATTTAGTTATTACCAGCTTACTATTAATTTTCTCCCCCTCAATACTCACTTCAATAAAATAAACACCACTTTCCAAATCCTTAGTAGAAATGCGGGTTTTTGGGGATTCGAGTTTGCCTTCGAGGACTTTTTTCCCTTCGATACCATATAATTTATACTCTTTTACTTTTTTACTTTTGCCAGTTTCCTCATATTCAATATAAAATTCATCAAATGCAGGGTTAGGGTAGATATTAACAGAAAAATTCGTATTTGTTATGGGGTTATTTAAAATAATTATATTGCTACCTGTTAATACAGTATCTGAAATAGTAACCCATGAAATATTAGTTTTGATTGGTAAATTATAATCAAAATAAATATCGGCAAAATTTGAAATTACAGTTCCCATTAGAGTTGACTGAAGTGGGGCAATTTTAAAATTCACAAATCCATGACTATTTGGCTCATTTGTTACACTATCAGTTAAATTGATATTGTTAAATGTAAATTTTAAAATTGGATTATTTTGACCTGAAACATTCAAAGTATAATCATGACTTCTCGCTCCAAATTGCAAAGTTGAAACATCGAACATTGTTGATAATGTATCAATTATAACTACTTTATAGGCTGTGTCGTTTCCTGTGTTTTGAAAACGAATAGTAAAATCAAGCATAGTTCCTGATTGAACAAAGTGTTGTAAGGTTACGCCAGATGGGATAACTTGTTTGTCATTTGGATCATAACTATCTCGAATTTCAAGACAACTTTCTGAGGTTGCCACATCATTTCCATCGTCAACGGATTGTTGATTTAAAAATCCAAGACTGAAAACTCCACCCTCATTAAATCCACATGCTTCGACCACATCATTTGGATTAGAATTTCCAGGATGTCCTGGTCGTTGGTCTGCTTCAACACGAATAGTTGCTCCATTGGCAACAATAAATAATTCAAGCGTATCACCTCCGACCAATTGGAATGTTCCAGTGTATGAAAGGATACCATCGGCAAAAATACGATATTCGCTTGGAGCATCCATGTCTCCATTTCCGGGTCCGCCTGTATTTACAATTATAAAGTATGCAATGCTATCCTGAATACATGAACCGATTACTTTTACACTGCTTTTATCCCAAACAGTTGAAGTATCCTGTAGTTGATGTAAACAATCGTTCTCGGGTAAAATCCATGTTTTTGTACATTGGGTTAAACCCATTATGCCATTTTCACACGAAACACTATCAACAATTTTAATAGCTCCGCATTCTCCTGCTTGCAAGGTCCCTATATCAAAGCGATAGGTATTATTTCCAAGCAAAGTATATGAATAATTTGAGCTGACAAAATGTAAATATTCTGGAAATTGAACATAAACTTCAACGCTGTTTGCTTCTATTAAACCATTGTTGCAATAATTCAAAATAGTATTGTTGTTGAAACATCGGCGACGACGATTGCTTGTAATGTCAACTGAAAGGACATAACATTCGTTTACATCGTTTGCAAAATCGAAACAACAGATATCAATTCCCGATGTATCAAATGAAAGGGTATAATAATCGGGATTATTAGGGCAATTTAAATTGTTAAACAATGGGGCTATGTTTTGCGGAATGATTTGGTTTACTTGATAAATTCCTGTATCAGTTAGCAAACTATAATAACCTGTATCGTTTGTGTTTGCAAAGAAATTTCCGGGATTTGTTTGAATTATGATGTTTTTCAATGGTATATCATTACTCTCTTTGTTGCAATTATTATTTAAGTCATTGTAAACAATTCCATTAATTTCGTTTGGAATAATTTCCCGAAGTTTTACAATCCAAAAATCTGTACCGCCATGATAGCCGGAAACATCTCCATTATTATTTGAACCGACATTTCCAAAGAATGTAAGCCCACCATTAAATATCATAAAATTTGCTGCAATTTCGTTTGCTGTTCCTCCAAAACATTTTTGCCAATCAATATTTCCAACAGAATCAATTTTAACTATCCACGCATCACTGCCACCGTGGTTTCCCGAAATATCTCCATCTGTCGATGTTGAATAACCTGAAAATATAAAACCGTTATCATAAAGTTGGATATTGACTGCCGATTCAGACAAACTGCCACCATAACATTTTTGCCATTCAATATTACCAATGAAATCTATTTTGACTAACCATGCATCATTACTCCCATGATTTCCATATACATCTCCATCAATTGAATATGAACCACAAGCAAAAATAAATCCATCATCAACTAGTAATATTGAATTAACATTCTCATTTCCTGTTCCTCCATAACATTTTTGCCACTCAATATTACCAATAGAATCAATTTTGACAATCCAGGCATCATTGCCTCCATGATTTCCGGACACGTCTCCATTTATAGATTGAGAACTGCCTGCTACAATGAATCCATTATCAACAAGTAATATTGATGAAACATAATCAGCAGCTGTTCCTCCTAAACATTTTTGCCATTCAATATTCCCGATAGAATCTAATTTTACAATCCAGCAATCGTAATTTCCATGATTACCAGAGACATCAAAGTCGTTCGAATATGTTATGGCACCTAATATGTAGCCACCATCATTAGTTTGTTTAAGGACTTTAGGTTCCTGATCGGAGGAACTACCTCCTAAACATTTTTGCCATTCAATATCACCTGTTGAATTTAATTTTACAATCCAAATATCGGGAGGATAATTGTTTCCACTTACATCTCCATCATTGCCATAAACTTCTCCAGCCATAATATATCCACTATCTACGGTTGTTTGTATAGAATATGCTGCATCCCCAAGTGTACTTCCCAAGCATTTTTGCCATACAATATTTGCAATAGAATCTGTTTTAACCACCCAACAATCCCAGTGTCCATCATTGCTGTGATTTCCTGAAACATCTCCATTATTTGAAGCTGTATATCCTGCAAAGGTAAAGCCTCCATCTGGAGATAATTGAAAAGATTTGTAGTTTTCTGTAGAACTTCCTCCAAGGCACTTCTGCCATTCAATTATTGCCGTTTTTTGTTGAGCGTAAGAAAAACCATAAACCAAAACGCTTAAAACCAATGTTAAAACAGTTATTCTCATTTTTTTTAACACTAAGGCACTTAGTTCACTGAGGAACAATGAATTTTTGGATTTTTGTAGTTTTGTTTTCATAGTTATTATATTTAATTATTAATAATTTCTTTTTTTACCACATAGAAGCATAGAAACATAGGTTTCACATAGGTTTATTCTATGTGACTTTTTTCTTTGTAAACTATGCGATGCACTGAGCATTGTCGATGTGTGTCTATTGTGGTTCATATTTTTATGTTTTCAGGTTCTTAAATCGTTATTTTATTGTTCTATTATTTTTTCTCAATTTTCTAATTTCTATTATCTTTTATAAAAAACACTTAACATAACACACAAAATTATAAACGCTTAACAACATTAACAACAAACTACAAACCTCAAAGCTCCTATTTTCCTCTCCTTCCTTTGGAAGGGGTCGGGGGTAGGTCTCAATTAATCAACCCCACATTTCCCGTCTTCTCAATCGTCTGTCCATCGGTTAATTTCACTTTCAGATACCAAATATAAACTTCCGATTCCTGAAGGCGACCTTTATATTTTCCGTCCCAGCCTTCGTTTATGTTTTCTGATTTGAAAACCATTTCGCCGAAGCGGTTAAAAACCATAAATTCAACTTCTTCGATGCAATATCCACGTACAAAAAGAATATCATTTTTGTTGTCGCCGTTTGGTGTAAAGGCATTTGGAACTCCAAAAATACAACCCGAATTCTCAGGCGAATTTAAAATGCTGATTGTATCAGACGATTTGCAACCGTTTTTAGCAACCTCTACCCAAACTGCATAATCGCCTTGTGTAACCTGAATTGTTCGTGTTGTGTCGCCTGTTGACCAGAGATAAGTGTTGGCATCTTCGCCGGCATCAAGGGTTTCGGGCTTATTTGAAACGGCAATGTCGGGACCAAGTTCTACCAAAGGATATTGATTAATAACAAGAACCACGGTATCGGAAAAAGTTCCGCATTTATTCGTTGCAGAAAGGTAATATGTGCCTGGTTTTGATGTAGTAAATGCAGGATAATGGAAGCCGTTATGCCAAGTTAAAGTGTCAAAATTATCTGGAGTTGAAAAAGTTATAATACTGCCTTCGCACATAGCCGTATCGGGTCCAAGATTTACAGTATTCGGAAGATATGAAACGTTAACTGTATCGCTGATAAATTTACATTCAACCGAATCAGTTGTAACTGCCGTTACTGAAACATAATATTTTCCGGCTTTGTCTATAGTAAGTGTTTGTGTTAATGAATTATCGCTCCACAGATAAGATTCAAAACCAATCCCGGCATCTAATGTGATTGTCTCTGGAATACACATTATTGTATCTAATCCAAGTTCAATTATTTCGTTATAAACAAACAGATTAAGAGTATCATAAGCTGTGTCGCAAGTATTTATAACCTGTGCAAAATAAGTTCCGGTTAGTGAAATATAAATAGAATCATTTTTTGAACCGTTGCTCCATGAATAATAGTTGTAGCCGGAATTTGCGGCTAATAATAATGAGTCGCCAGAGCAAATAGTTTTATCGTTTCCAAGATTTATGACAGCCGGAGAAACTGCTTTTATTGCAATTGTATCAATATTGCTGAAACATCCAACACTGTCGCGAACTTGTAACGAAACTGTGTCGCTTAAATTGATTGTAAGATTTTGCTCAGTTGAACCGTCGCTCCAATAATAATTGGAATATCCAGAAATCCAGTCAATTAAAATATTTGAGCTTTCGCAGAATGTTGTATCGTTTCCGAACGAAATTACAGGATTTGGTTTCAGACCAATATTAATTGAATCATTGGAAGAACCGCATTTTTCGGTAGTAACTGTAACCGAAAAATAAGAAATTGTATCGGTAGTCTGTGTTTGTGTTGTTGAATCATTATTCCAGATATATGTGTTATAAATGCTTTCGCCGGCATTGAGCACCAAAGTTGTTCCTTCGCAAATAGATGTATCGTTTCCAAAATCAACATTTGGAATAGGTATTATGTCAATTGCAATTGAATCCGTTACCTCTGAACATAAATTTGTAACTTTAACAAAATAAGTTTTGATTGTATCTGCAATTATAGAATCTAATTTTGTGCTGTCGTTCCACAAATATGAATCGTACTCACTTCCGGTTGCAAAAAGAGTTAAAGTTGTTCCATTGCAAATTGCTGT
>MENC01000199.1:3163-7682 GCA_001768155.1 Bacteroidetes bacterium GWA2_30_7 | reverse complement strand
GTTCGGAATGACACTTGCAAACTGTCATTCCGAATCAAATACAGTGATGAGGAGTCTGAATATCAATTAATTAAAAATTAATACAAATTATAATATGTTTGCCATGGAAAGGAATAAAGGATAATTTTTTTAAGTTTAACAAAATGTTAACTTTAAATAATATTTTTAAATTAAATTTGCAAAAAGTTAATAATTAAAAAAACAATTTTATGAAAAGCTTCTTCAAGATTTTTTTTGCATCAATGCTGGCAATTATTATTACAGGTGTTATAACCGTTTTAATATTTATTGGAATTTTCGCAAGTTTAGTTTCTAGTGTAAACGACAAACCTGTTGCAGTAAAAGAAAATTCAATACTAAAAATTACTTTAGATAACGAAATCGTTGACCGTGCGACAGATAATCCATTACAAAATTTCGATTTTATGTCGATGAAGTCAAATCAAAAATTAGGACTTTATGATATTTTAAAAGATATTAAAAAAGCAAAAACCGACAGCAATATTAAAGGTATTTATCTCGAACTTTCCGAAATTTCTGCCGGAATTGCTACAGTTGAAGAAATTAGAACTGCTTTATTGGCTTTTAAAGAATCGGGCAAATTTATAATTAGTTACAGCGATTTTTATTCACAAAAGGCATATTATTTAGCATCAGCTGCCGATAAAGTTTATGTTAACCCACAAGGATTAGTCGAATTTAAAGGATTAGGTGCCGAACTAATGTTTTTTAAAGGAACTCTCGAAAAACTTGGAGTTGAGCCACAAATTATCCGACATGGAAAATTTAAAAGTGCTATTGAACCTTTTATCTTAGATAAAATGAGTCCTGCAAATAGAGAACAAACAATTACTTACATGAAATCTATTTGGGATAACATTGTTGCCGGAATTTCAGAAACCCGAAAAATTACTTCAACTGAACTAAATAATCTTGCAGATAGCATGAAAATTGATAACGCCGCCGCTGCCTTAAATTACAAACTCGTTGATGGACTTAAATACAAAGACGAAATTATTGCCGAACTTCAAAACTTATCGGGAGTTTCAGAAAAAGATGGTTTAAGGTTTATCGGACTAGCCAATTACACTAAATCTCCAGAGAAAAAAGAAGAAGGAAAAAAAGGTTTAGCAAAAGAAAAAATTGCAATTATTTATGCTTCCGGCGAAATTGATATGGGCGAAGGCGAAGACCAAAAAATTGGTTCAGAAAGTTTATCAAAGGTTATAAGAAGAGCTCGCAAAGACTCTACAATTAAAGCAGTCGTTTTTAGAATAAACTCACCTGGCGGCAGTGCTTTAGCATCTGAAGTAATTTGGCGAGAAATTGATTTAACAAAAAAAGTAAAACCCGTAATAGTATCAATGGGAGATGTTGCTGCATCAGGCGGTTATTATATTGCTTGCCCAGCAGATGTAATTCTTGCCGACCATAATACAATAACCGGTTCAATTGGCGTATTTGGCGTTTTATGGAACGGACAAAAACTAATGAACGAAAAATTAGGAATTACAGTTGACAGAGTTACAACAAATACTCATTCTGATATAGGAAGCGTTTTCAGACCAATGGAAGACGCAGAAAGAGCTGTAATCCAAAAAAGTGTAGAAGAAATTTACGATGTATTTATAACTCACGTTGCCGAAGGAAGACGCATAGAAAAAGCACAAGTTGACAGCATCGGGCAAGGTAGAGTTTGGAGTGGCGTTAATGCTAAAGAAATTAAGCTTATTGACGAATTTGGAGGTATTGAAAGAGCAATTGAAATAGCAATAGAAAAAGCTAACCTTGAAAATTACAGAATTGTTGAATTACCTCGACAAAAAGACCCTTTTCAACAAATATTGGAACAGCTAAAAGGCGATTCACAGGAATCTGCAATTAAACAATATTTAGGATTTAGTTATAAATATTACAAAAATCTAAACGAATTATTGAACTTAAAAGGTGTTCAGGCTCGATTACCTTATTATATTAATATAAATTAAGAACTTAAAAAGAGAGTAAGTTAATCAATTTGCTTCGATGTTGTTTCGATTTTTATTTTATTGTTTACTAGGTATTTATACAAACAGTTTATTTAGTCAAACTGGATGCGAAAATTTATCATCAGTTTACGATTTAAAAAAAACATCACAAATTAAATTTTTTAAAATTTCAAGCGAATTTGTAAAAACTTACGATTACAGATTAAAATTAACAGCTTATGATTCTACAGGGAGAGAAAAATCTTTAAGAAATTTCAATAAAGATGGCTTGGTAACTGAAATAAACCTTTATTTTATGAATGTAATAAAAACTCAAAAATATTCATATAATCAGAATAATAAATTAACAGAAATCGAAATTCAATCGCCAAAAGGAATTATGTTTGAAAAAACACAGTTTTTTTACAACGATTTAAACAAATTGTTAAAAGCATCACACTTTATTGAATCGGGCGAAAACGACAAAGTTATTTCATATATCAAAAACTCTGATGAATGTATCGAAAATGCAGTTGATTCATCAGGAAATAAAAAAAACTACGAAAAGTGGCATGTAAACTACGAAAAACGAATCGAAGAACATTTGTTTTTGGACACTAAAGACCAAATAATTAAAAGTGAAACAATTGAGTTTAATGAGGCTGGAAATCCAATTAAAAGAATTTACGAAAATAAAAGCTTTGGTCAGGTTAACGTTTCTGAATACGATTATAACGCTAATGAGCAAATAGCTATTGAATTAACAAAAGACAAATTAGGAACTCTAAAAAAACAACAAAAATATATTTATAACGAAAATGGGCTTTTAATTGAAACGCAGTTATTGAATAGCGAAGGTGTTCCAATTTCGAAAGATGTTTATAAATACGAGTTTTATAAATGAGTAAATCTGTTATAATAGTTGCCGGCGGAGTTGGAAATAGAATGAATAACAAGCTTCCGAAACAATTTATTGAAATAAATAAATTGCCTGTAATAATTCATACTATAAATAAATTTATTCAGTATAATTCTGATATTGAAATAGTTTTAGTAATAAATCCCGAATTTCTTGAAACATGGAAAGTTCTTACAAAAAAATTCAATTTATTATTTAAATATAAACTTGCATTGGGTGGCAAAACTCGTTTTGAATCGGTAAAAAATGGCCTCGAAAAAGTTACAAAAGGCAATATCGTTGCAATTCACGATTCAGTTCGTCCGTGCGTAAGCATTGAAACAATTGAAAGTTGCTTTAAAACTGCCGAAAAACTTGGAAACGCAATACCGGTAGTTAATGTAAGCGACTCTGTAAGAATATTATCTAACGAAGGTTCAAAACATTTCGATAGAAGTTTATTGAAGCTGGTTCAAACTCCACAAACATTTCAATATTCAATAATTACAAAAGCATATTTACAAAAATATTCCGAAAAATTTACAGACGATGCCTCAGTAGTTGAAAATATAGGAATAAAAATTAACCTTGTTGAAGGAAACAAAGAAAATATTAAAATTACCGAAAAAGAAGATTTATTAATTGTCGAAACATATTTAAACCACTTAAAATCTAATTAATATGAAGAAATTAGCAATTTGTTTTTTAGCCATTTTAATCTCAGCAAATTTTTTATCAGCACAAAAAGGAAATGAAGAACCCGTTAAAGTTCCTAACATTCCTATTGATAAAGAAACTAAGTTAATTACTTATACAAAAGTATTGACAATTGCAGGAACTAAAGAAGAGCTTTATAAGAAAGCATTAAGTTGGTTTAATACATTTTACAAAAACCCTAAAGACGTTATAAAAGAACAAAACGAAACTGACAACAAAATTCTAGGCAAACATCGTTTCAATTTCAATAATCCACCCGATAAAAAAGGTTCAACAGCTTATGCCGGAATTTTACAATATTCGATTTATGCCTATGCAAAAGACGGAAGGGTTAAATACGAAATCAAAGATTTTAATCTTAAAGATGCATCATATCATCCGATTGAATATTGGCTTGATAAAACATCTCAAAAATATACAACAAAATGCGATTACTATCTTTTAGAACTTGATACAAAAATTAATGAAGTAATTGCAGATTTTGAAAAATTCATGAAAACTACGGAACAAAAGACTAATGATAACTGGTAGATTGAATTATACCAATTGCCGCAGATTTTTCCGAAAATTAACACAGAATAAACAAGATTTGGTTGTTTTAATTCTGATGCAATTCTTAATTTAGAATCATTCCCTTCCGAATTTATCCTAAACTTTATACTGAACTTATTTCAGTATCTCTCAAGAACTATTCTGGAACTATTCAGGCAATGTCATTAAGTTAAGCCTGAAAGGCTTGAATTTGAATAACCTCCGATGCAATCAGAGGTGTAAATCAAAGCTAAAATAACCCAGAATGGGTTGAATATTATATTAGACCTTAGGTCGCAACCTACGGTTGTCTTCGGGATTCCTCAGTATTAGCTAATTAATACCTTAACTTAATAACATTGGCTATTCGGGGCAAGTCTTGTACATTGTTCTTAGTCATTGCTTG
>MENC01000199.1:0-3153 GCA_001768155.1 Bacteroidetes bacterium GWA2_30_7 | reverse complement strand
AAACAGCTTTCGAAAAAGGCGAAATACCAATTGGAGCAGTAATAGTTTCAAATAATCAAATAATTGCACGTGCTTATAATATGACCGAAACGCTTAACGATGTAACCGCTCATGCCGAAATGCTGGCGTTTACATCAGCCTCTAATCACATGGGAAGCAAATACTTAAACGAATGTACACTTTATGTAACAGTCGAACCATGTACAATGTGTGCAGGTGCTTCGTACTGGACTCAAATTAGCAAAATTGTATTTGGAGCAACAGATGAAAAAAGAGGATTTTCAAAAATTAATTCACCGATTTTACACCCAAAAACTGAGTTAATAAAAGGTATATTAAAAGTTCAATGCTCCGAATTAATGATTCAGTTTTTTAAAAACAAAAGAGATTTGAATAGTTTGAAGTTTGAGGTTTGAAGTTGTTCAATAAATTAACAATTTTGATGAAATAATTTATAACGATTATGATAGTGTTTTCATTATTATATATTTTTACAAGATTTCTGTGTTTTTTATCACAAATATTTTTTTACATTTATAAACTGATTTTTAATTATTTTTGAATATGAAATTTTTATTTTTAGCTATATTATTATCGGTAATAATTTGCAACACAGCATTTTCGCAAGAAAATAAAGTTAAGGTAAAGATTCAACTAAAAGATTTAGCTGATGAAAAAATTATTTCAAGCTTTGGAATTGTAGTTTTTGAAATTGATAGAGCTTTGCGTCTGTCAAGACCATCTAGCAATGGGAGTTTATCTTTCGATTTGTTACCAAATAAAAAATATAAAATTACTTTTGAAAAATCTGGTTATGTTACAACCGAAATACAATTTAATACAAACCTTCCGGGAGGTGCATCATTAGGAGCACCAACTCAATTAACATTTACAGCTTATGCCGTACGTGGTTCAGAAGCAGAAGCGTATAAAAAAGATAAAGTTTTTATATCGTACAGTGACGAAATATTAAACTTTAAAATTCAAGAACCAAATAGTAAATTATTAAAAAGTGATTCTGATTTATTAATCCCATTATTGCTTACTAACAGAGATATAAATAAGGAAGTTAACGACTTAAAAAATAAAATTGATTCGCAAGTATCAATGGAAATACCAAAAATGCTTAAAACTATTGAAAAAAAGATTAAGATTATTAAAAACGATAGTGCATTCTGGTCAAAAATTGGAAATGCTAAAGACAGTATTAAACTTGTTACAAAACAAATGATAGAAAAAGTCAAAACTCAGGCAATGTTAACAGGTTTAGAATCTATTGAAAGTAAGGAAATTGTTTACCAAACCATGTCATCAAAAGTTGATTCAATAATTGATAAAAAACAAAATGTTGAAGCAATTAATATTATCGAACCAAAAGATTTAGAAATAAAAAACACATATAAATCTCTTGATAAACGTCGTGAAAGTATTGTTATGGCTCGGCAGTTATTAGAAGAAGCAAAACTTTGCTGCAAAACTAAAGAAGACAGCCTCCAGATTCAAGTTCGCGAATTAAAGCTAAATGAGGAAGAAGGTGATATTCTTGTAGTTGAACAGCAACTCGAAAATGCAAAAAAACAAATACTACTTCAGGAAGCCAGAATAAAAGGACAAAAAATAATTATATATTCTTCTTTTGTATTGCTATTTATTTTACTTGTTTCGTTAATTTTTGTTTATATACAATTTAAAGCAAAGAAAAAAGCATTTACACTTTTAGAACGACAAAACGCTGAAATACAGCAAAAAAACGAAGAAATTACAGCACAACGCGACGAAATCGAAGCACAAAGAAACTTATTAGGCACTCAGAAAACTCAAATAGAAGCGATTTTAGTATCACTAACTGATAGTATAAACTATGCCGAACGTATTCAAATTGCAATGCTTCCTAATTGTCAAATATTAAACAATATATTTAAAGAAAATTTTATACTGGATAAACCTAGAGATGTAGTTAGTGGCGACTTTTATTTTTTCAAAGTAATTGAAAATAATATAATTGTATCAGTAGCCGATTGCACAGGACATGGCGTTCCGGGGGCATTTATGAGTATGTTAGGAATAGCTTTATTGAACGAATTAGTTGATAAATTTACAGAAGCACATAAAATTAATACAGCTGAATTAATAAATAATCTTCGCATAAAAATTATCAGTGCTTTAAAACAATCTGGAAATGAGGGAGAACAACAAGATGGAATGGACATTGCCCTTTATTCGGTTGATACTAAAAATCAAATTTTAGAATTTTCTGGAGCAAATAATCCGCTTTTCATAGTTAGAGATTCAGAAAATTATAACGAAAAAGAATTTTCAAATCAAGTTTCTAACTTTCAAATTGTTGAAGATTCTACTTCTGTGTTAATTGAAATTAAACCGGATAAAATGCCGGTTGGGATTTACACAAGAATGGAAAGCTTTAGTTCCCAGAAATTTAAAATATTAAAAAACGATAGATTTTACATTTTTAGTGATGGATTTTCTGACCAACACGGTGGACAAAATGGACGTAAAGTTAAATCTCGAAAATTTAAAGAATTATTGCTTGAAACTCGCACTTTAAATATGAATCTACAAAAAGAACATTTAGAAAATTTTATAACTGATTGGAAAAGCCATATTGATAGTTTCGATAATAAACCCTTTGAGCAAACCGATGATATATGTGTAATTGGGATTCAGGTTTAAGAATTAGTTTAAGATTGTTTGAGGTTTGAAGTTTGTGGTTGCGAGCCGAATCGTCATTGCGAGGTACGAAGCAATCTCAAAATATACCGTACTATTATTTATTAAAGTTTAAATTCTAAATATAACTACTATTAAAATAACAATTTATACAGACGGCGCAGCAATAGGCAACCCAGGACCAGGAGGTTATGGAGTTGTATTAATTTGTGGTACTTATCGAAAAGAACTTTCACAAGGCTTTAAATTAACAACAAACAACCGAATGGAGTTAATGGGAGTTATTGTTGGTTTAGAAGCATTAAAAAATGAAAATTCAAATGTCGAAATATTTTCCGATTCACGTTATGTTGTTGATTCAGTTGAAAAAGGTTGGGTTTTCGATTGGGAGAAAAAATCATTCAAAAAGAAAAAAAACCCAGATTTATGGCTTAGGTTTTTAAAAATTTATCGAAAACATAATGT
>MENC01000198.1:1241-5738 GCA_001768155.1 Bacteroidetes bacterium GWA2_30_7 | reverse complement strand
AGATTATTAATATTATCATCTTTTGTTTTTATTATTTCTTTTAAAGCATTAGATTCTTCAAAATGATTTTTAATTAATTTTTGTTGAGACAATTTCAATAGTTGTTTTTCTTTTTCAGAATTGTTTTTAGCACTTTCACTTTCACTTAAATGCGATTTTATTTCTGATTGTAGTTTTTCTTTTTCTGCTTTAACTCGGTCAATCTCAATTGCTATTTCGGATTTTATAAAGTCTTCTGTTGTATGTTCTTTTTCGTGTTTAACAAATTCTTCAAGGAATAATTCCTTTTTTATGCAATTAATTATCATTTCTTCATCATCAATTCCAAGATTTTTAAAGAAAGACATTGATTTTTGAACAACTAATGATTCTTCATAATCTTCCTTTTCACAATTAGGCGCAGTTATTGATGAAATAAAAGCTATTCTATAATTTTCGGTTACAATAGGGATAAAAGGTCTAATTTTTTTTATAAAAACTGAAGGAAGAATGAAATTTGGATTGATCATATTTCTATTTTGAACTCCGTTTACTTTCTGCAAAATATAATGATCAAAATGAATAAGACTTCTATCTAAAGTAAGACAAACAAATTTCATCTCATTTTCTATTCCATATTTTGTTTTCAATATTTTGATAGCTTCACGTAAAAAAACATCGTGTTCAATTTTTTTGTCATCTTTATATAAGGAATGCTCATAACCTTTCCCATCACATAACTTATTATAATATTTTTCAAAATCCATATAATCAGCTATCTTTTTACCAATATATTCCTTATTTTCTTCAAGTTCGTTAAATCCGTTATTATAAATTATTATAGACTTGTTTTTTAGTACTTCACTAGCATATTTGATTTTTTGACTAGGGTGTGGAGTCTCACTATTAACTAGCTTACTTTCATAGTATTTTTTCGCAAAAGGATCAAGCTTTTCAGAATTAATTAATGATCTCATGTGCGCAACTTTAAAGTTTTCAATAGGGATAACCTTTTCTAAATAATTCTTAGCTTTTTGTAATTCTTTATAGGTTCTTGGAATGTATACCAATCTTATATCAACTGTTTTCTCTTTAGCTATTCTTAAAATTTCATTAATTGCACTATCTTCATTATGTTTTCTTATTTCAAGAATTGAATAAAGAATATTAGTATCAACTATTACAATTAAATCTTTAATCTGTAAGTTCTTAATTTTCTCATATTCCTTTTCTGGAACTCCTAAAGAATAAAATTTCTCGGCTCTATTTGCTAGATTTGTTAAATATCTAAGTTCAGCTTCATTCAACCTTTCAGGATATTCAATTGCTAATTGTTTAAATAATTTAATTAATTTTTCTGATTTTAACTTTTCAATCGCTGTATTAATAATATCATGATCACCATTAAGTTGTTCAACTTTATATGGTAAAAAAATATTTATAGCTTTTTTGCCAAAAACCAAAAAGCATTCTAATAGATATTCATTAAATGCTTGCCATAACAAATCTTTTTCGTCTTCTTCTAGATTTTCTACTTTAATTTCATCAACAATTTGTTTAAAACTAAAATGGCGTTTTTCGTTTACCCCAACATTAGATAAAATTGATTTATGAATTTCTTCTTTTGAGTTATCTAAAATAGTATATCGATCTTGATCAACCGAAATTTTTTCTTCTTCTACAAGTTTATCTAAGCAATTCTGAATTTCATATTTTATTGGCTCTAGATGAAAGGTATCATTTATATAAAGTAATATTATATCAATTGGCATTGCACTACCAATATTATATAAAACATTTAAAATTAAATCAGATAACATTTTCTCCCTATTATCCGATTTAGCAAGATATAATGCAGAAATTATTTGGTCAATTTGTTTCATGATTGTTTTATTAAATTACAATTTGGTCAAGCAAAACAACTACAATTTTAAAGATAAAATCGTTTATGAAATTAAGTCATTTACTAAACAAACGACAACAAATACTTAAGAAGTTATTAACTTACGTTGTTAATAATCAAAAATATAGCAAAGGTACTTAATTTAAAAATCAAATTTGCGCATTAGCGAAAAAGAGCGTTGGCTCGTGGGGCTTTGGTAATGTGCTTGCAAAAAGAATGGGCTTAAACTGAAAAATCAAAATAATATAGACCTTCTTCAATCAATGATACAGAAATTGAATCCCGACCATATCTGATTAAATCTTCTCTTAAAACTCTCTGACCTAATGGAATACCCAATCTTTGTCTAATATATATACCAAAATCATCTTTGTGAGGGAAAGATGCTATTTGTTTAGGGAATTTCAAATCGCTGTTTGGAAGCGGTTGAGAACCTTCTAATCTACACTGCATTATTTGACCATCATCCCATACAAATTCAATTACTTCTTTTAAAGTTCCTTTTCTGTTTTCTGGATTTGGCTGCAATGGAGGAAATAATTTTGGATATTTTCTAATATGTTCCATCCTAATAGGTACACAAGCATCATTAGGTCTAACATTTGCATCCGCAAAACCCCAATTTAAACCATGTCCATTATGTGTTTGCCCTGTTTGAGGGTCATATAAAATCATGTTGCAAATCTCTCTATTATATTCCTCTGATAACTCAGGTGCTTCAATTACTTCAACAGTATTGCATTCTTTAGCCGAATTTAGTATTATTTCAATGTAACCTTTTAAAACAAATAATTGATTTTGGTCAACCTCTAATAATGTCTCCCTATAATCATTCCTTAAACCATTGGATGAAAAATTTGCTGAACCAATTAGCCCCTTTATAGGAATTTGACCATTAAGCCAGAGATAACATTTACTGTGGCATGCAATTTCAGGATAATATATTTTTCTTGTTTGACTATGCAAATCCAGTAGTTGATGATGAAGAAGAAGTTTTGGGTTTTCTTTTTGCAAACCATAAATAATTTTGCTGTTTAAGGGCAAATTTCCTAAATCCACAATTGGTTCCAATCCAACAAAACCACTCAAAGCAATAAAATCAGTAGCTTGGTTTGGAAATGACTGGAAAAATAAATTGTATAAGTTTTTGTAATGAAGCATATTAAAAATATTTTTTAATGAAGATATTAATTGCATGAGCAACACTCTCAGCTAAAGGAGGAGGAACAGCATTACCAATCATTTTAAATTGGTCTCCCATACTACCCAAAAACTCGAAATCGTCATCAAAACCCTGTAACCTTGCAGCTTCTCTAGGTGTAATACTTCTTGCCTGGTCAGGGTCAGGATGTATATGTCTTAAACCATCTTTATACAAATGAGCAGGAATAGTATTACTTGGTTTTTCTAACTCTAAAACGTGGTATTTATGAAAATTAGATTGTTTTCCTGTTTTTTGATAATACAATTCTATTAATGCCTGAGAATTAGGGTATTTATTGCTCTTCTCTTTTTTGTCAATTGCTAATTCTTCAAATATTTCAATATCACGTTCACTATGAAAACGAGGAAAATGATTTAAAACATTTGAACCATTTACATTATGTGAAAGTTTTTTCCCATTTACTCTTTTAATCGAATTGAAAGGATATATTTTAGGTAAGTCTAATAGAGCATCTTTAACTGTCTTTTGTTTTTTATCTATAAATGATGGTAATATATTTGAATAAAAATCAACTAATGCAAAATCCGGAGAGGTTTGAATTTGATTTATATCGACTCCAATAATAATTACTCGTTTTCTATTTTGAGGTACACCATAATCAGCAGCATTTAATAGTGCATATTTTCTTAGATTATCGATAATTTTATAGCCAATTTTATTAAAATCATCTGCAATTCTCTCTATTATACTAATACCATCAGGATTAGCACTTAAAATACCTTCAACATTTTCGAAAACAAAAACTTTTGGGTTAAACTGTTTTACAATTTTTAAATAGCTTTCGAAAAGAAAGTTTCTGTAATCATCCTGCATACCATTTTCATCTCGGACTCTACCAGCTATCGAATAAGCTTGACAAGGAGGGCCTCCAATTATTAAATCAACAACTTTGTCTCCAACTATTGTTTTTAAACCTGTATTATTACCATAAATATTATCAGATTCCCACCCATAAATTAATTCTTCAGTTCTTTGCATATCAAATTGCAAAACAATCTCATCAGAATTCTTGTAATTCCATTTTTTCTTTAATCGTTTTGTCAATGTAAGACATGGTTGTTTTTCCCATTCTACAAATGCCAAAGAATGAAAAAAGTTACATTTTTCAAAACCTTCAGATAAACCGCCACAACCTGCAAAAAGGTCAATCGTATTATATTTACAATCATTCATCTTTTACTAGGTATTTTATAAGTTGTTTACCAATATGGTAACCAAGTAATGGAGGTACAGCATTACCTACTTGTCTATTTTGTTGAGTTTTATTTCCTTCAAAAATAAAATCATCAGGAAACGATTGAAGTCTTGCATTTTCACGAATTGTTGGTACTCTGTTCCACTTGTAATGGAAATGATTTCTGTGCCCTGTATCAATTGTCTTTGAAGGCTT
>MENC01000198.1:0-1197 GCA_001768155.1 Bacteroidetes bacterium GWA2_30_7 | reverse complement strand
GTGATTAAATAAAACATTAGAACCATTTCTCAATTTTTTCTGATATGTAGAAAAGGGAGTATTTGTATAATCCATTTTTTCATTACCTAAATCATTTTCAAGAGACGGAAGGTCACCAATAGCTTGTTCGCATGTAACGTAGTTTGTTTCATCATGAGTATTATCAGGAAACTCATATTTGCCAATATTATTTGATAAAGCAACAAAAAACATTCTTCTCCGAATTTGAGGAACCCCATAATCTGGAGCATATATTTCCTTAAAGTTACAGATATAATCAAACTTATCACATAATCTCAATATTTCATCCTTTGCCTTACCATTATATAGTTTTGCGATACCAGGTACATTCTCAATTATTATAGCTTTTGGTTTAACTCTTTCAGCTAAAGCAAATATTGAATAAAACAATGTATTTCTTTTGTCATTCTCATTCCTTGTGCCTGTTAATGAAAAACCTTGACATGGTGGTCCAGCAATAATTACATCGACTTCTTTATTGCCAACACCTCTCACTATTTCATCAATTGTTTCTGATAAATGTAAGTCAAGGTTTAATCCTTTTGAGTTTTTATGATTTTTTTCAAAAGTCTTTAATGCCCAATTATCATTATCAACACCCAATAATACATTAAAACCGGCTTGTTGAAAACCGTATGAAAATCCCCCACAACCAGAAAATAAATCAATTGCATTAAAACTATTTTTCATTGAAATCAATTTTTATCTGTTTTTGATTTAATGTTTTAAAGTATTCTATTTTCTCTTCAGCAACTTTTAAAATATCATTTGCATTTTTTTCCTTATAAACCAATTTAGCAATTGATTCACCAAAGAATTCAATAAGTAATTCTTGTTGATTTAATGAAAAAAAATCAGCAATTTTTAAAACATTATCCTTACTAGCTTGACGCTCCCCTCTTTCGATTTTACTTAAAACGGAAGTATCAATGTCAAGATAAGCTGCAACTTTTCTCAGTGGTAAATTTTGTCCTTCTCGCAATTTCCGAATATAATCGCCAAAAAATTTCATTTAGAAAATATATTTTGGATAAATTTAGACAATTGATTTTAAAAATTCAATAGTTACTTGCATTTTATTTTGAAAGTTATGCTTAATATCACATTCCCAAATAACTAAAACATACCAACCATTTTCCTTAAGAATTTGATAATTTAAAAAATCACGTTTTATTG
>MENC01000197.1:5842-9780 GCA_001768155.1 Bacteroidetes bacterium GWA2_30_7 | reverse complement strand
AGGAGATTATGCAGTTACAATAACCGATGCAAATGGTTGCACTACAAGCGATACTGCTACTGTTAACAATAATACAAACGGTTTTGTAATATCGTCAATTGTTAAAACCGATGATTATTGCAGCAGTAATACCGGTGCAATTAATATCTCTGTTTCGGGAGGTGTAACTCCTTATCAATATAATTGGAGCAACGGAAGTTCTACTCAAGACATAAATAATATTGGACAAGGTACATATACCGTTACTATTACCGATAATAATTTCTGTCAATTAGTAGAATCAATAACTATTGCTAACGACCCGGGAACTCTTGTTTTTGGTACTGATTCAATTACAGATACATATTGCGGAAGTACAAATGGTGCAATAGATATTAGTGTTTCAGGAACTTCTACTCCATTTATTTATGTATGGAGCAACGGAAGCACTACACAGGATTTAACAAATATTGCTTCCGGATTTTATGAAGTTTCTGTAACTGACGCAACAGGTTGTCAGATTCAGGATACTTTTACAGTTGTAAATCAAACAAATGGTCTGGCACTTACATATACATCTGTTCAGCCATTATGCGGAAGCAGCGATGGTTCAATTAATTTGACAATTTCGGGAGGAGTTACACCATACACAATTTTATGGAGTAACGGTTCATCAACCGAAGATTTATCAAATTTAACATCAGGGAATTATAGTGTTTCAGTTACCGATGCAACTTCATGTATTGCACTTGAAACAATTAACCTTGTTGGTTCAGGAGAGGTTACAATTTCGTCGATGAATGTAAATGATGAATATTGTGGAAATTCAAACGGTTCAATAAGTGTTACAGCTTCTGGAGGAGCCGTTCCTTATGGTTATCAATGGTCGTTAGTGGGCGAATCCCCCTGCTGTAATTATACTTTATATCCTTATGACGGTACTGGAAATGGTTGGGATGGTGCCTCTGTTGATGTTATTGTAAATGGAATTATTATTGGTACTTACACTTTGGATGCCGGACCAACTTATATTGATATTCCAATTCCGGTTTGTACAAACGACATTCTTGAATTGAATTACAATTCAGGCACTGCCGATAACGAAAACACTGTTTACCTTCAGGATTTTAATGGAAACTGGATTTTAAATGTTGGACCGAATCCGCCAAGCGGAATAATATACTCAGGTACATCAACTTGTGGAACAACTCTTCCTACTTCAAGTTTTATTAATAATTTGAGTGAGGGCGATTATGCAGTTACTGTTACCGATGCTAATGGTTGCAGTGCAAGCGATACTGCTACTGTTAACAATCATACAAATGGTTTTGTAATATCATCAATTGTTAAAACTGACGAATATTGCGGAAATAATTCAGGTTCAATCAATATTACAGTTACAGGTGGTGTTACACCTTACCAGTATTTTTGGAGCAATGGTGCTAATACTCAAGACTTAAATAATCTTGTACAAGGAACATATACTGTTACTATTAATGATAATAATTTCTGTCAGTTAGTAGAATCAATAACTATTACTAACGACCCTGGAACTCTTGTTTTTGGTACCGATTCAATTACAAATACATATTGCGGCAGTACAAACGGAGCAATAGATATTAGTGTTTCCGGGACTTCTACTCCATTTGTTTATTTGTGGAGTAATGGAAGCACAACACAGGATTTAACAAATGTTGCTTCCGGATTTTATGAAGTTTCAGTAACTGATGCAACAGGTTGTATAATTCAGGATACTTTTACAGTTGTAAATCAAACAAATGGTTTGGCTCTTTCTTACACATTTGTACAACCATTATGTGGTAACAGTGATGGTTCAATTGATTTGACAATTTCGGGAGGAGTTGCACCATATACTATCTTATGGAGTAACGGTTCATCAACTGAAGATTTGTCGAATCTGATTTCCGATATCTATACAGTTTCAGTTACCGATGCAACTTCATGTATGGCAATTAATGCAATTGATATTAATGGTACTGGAGATGTAACTGTTACAGCAATGAATGTAAATGATGAATTTTGCGGAAATTCAAATGGTTCAATAAGCGTTACTGTTTCCGGTGGAGCCGCACCTTATAGTTATCAATGGACTGAAGTAGGTAGTTCTCCTTGTTGTAACTATATTTTATATCCTTATGATGTTACAGGAAATGGTTGGGATGGTGCTTCTGTTGATGTTTTGGTAAATGGGTTTGTTATTGGCAATTATACGTTGGATGCAGGACCAAATTATATTGATATTCCAATTCCTGTATGTACAAATGATATTCTTGAATTGAGTTACAATTCGGGTACTGCCGATGACGAAAATTATGTTTATCTTCAGGATTTTAGCGGGAACTGGGTTTTAAATGTTGGACCTAATCCCGGAAGTGGAATAATATATACTGGAACTTCAACTTGCGAAACTTCATTTCCTGCTTCAAGTTTTATTAATAATCTGAGTGAGGGCGATTATGCAGTAACTGTTACCGATGCTAATGGTTGCACTACAAGCGATACAGCAACAGTTAACAATAGTACAAATGGTTTTGTTATATCATCAATTGTTAAAACTGATGAATATTGCGGAAATAATTCAGGTTCAATCAATATTACAGTTACCGGAGGTGTTACACCATACCAGTATTATTGGAGCAATGGTGCTAATACTCAAGACTTAACTAATCTTGTACAAGGAACATATACCGTTACTATTAATGATAATAATTTCTGTCAGTTAGTAGAATCAATAACTATTATTAACGACCCGGGAACTCTTGCATTTGGTGCTAATACAATAACTGATACTTATTGCGGAAATTCAGCAGGAGCAATTGATTTAACTGTATCGGGCGTTGAATTACCTTTTATTTATACATGGAGCAATGGTGCAACTACTGAGGATTTGAACAATATTTTATCGGGCGATTACCTTGTAACTATTGTTGATGCAAGCGGTTGTATGATTCAGGATACATTTATTGTTATTAATCAAACAAATGGATTAGTTTTAACTTATACAACAACCAATGCTTTCTGCGGAAATAACCTTGGCTCAATTAACTTAACAATTGCAGGTGGTGTAACTCCTTATGCTATAATTTGGAGCAATGGTTCTGTTACACAAGACCTGAATAATATAGCCGGAGGAATTTATACTGTAACTGTAACTGATGCCTCTGGTTGTACAACAACTGAAATAATTACTGTAACTGATACGGGAAGGATTTTAATTTCATCGTTAAATGTTGTTGACGAAATTTGTAGCAACTCACAAGGCGAAATTACAGTAATTGCAACCGGAGGAGTAACTCCTTACACATACGCATGGTCGCAAACAGCTAGTTCACCTTGCTGCAACTACACTCTCGAAATGTACGATTCTTATGGCGATGGTTGGAATGGAGGATTTCTAGAAGTATTTATCAACAGTGCATCAATTGGAACATTCTCGGCAATTGGAAATGGTTCTACTCAATCAATTGACGTTTGCAACGGCGACCAGATTACATTAAATTATACTTCAGGTACGTGGGAAGAAGAAAATACTTATGTGCTTCTAAATTCAAGTGGTACAACCGTTTTTAGTGATGGTCCAAATCCAACTGTTGGGAGTGTTTATACAGGTTCTTCATCATGCGTTTTTGCACCGCCAAGTACTAATCAATTAACTGGATTAAGTGCCGGTGATTATAATCTTACAATTACAGAAACTAACGGATGCACATTAAGCACAACTATCACAGTAAATAATTCGACAGGAAATTTCAACATTACATCTGCTAATATTGTTGACGATAATTGTGGAAATAATGCAGGTTCTGTTGATATTACAGTTACTGGAGGAAGCACACCTTATACTTATTCATGGAGCAATGGTGCAACTTCTGAAGATATTTCAAATATTACAGGAGGCGATTATGTAATAGATATTTACGATAATATCGGCTGCCTTT
>MENC01000197.1:0-5832 GCA_001768155.1 Bacteroidetes bacterium GWA2_30_7 | reverse complement strand
TACACTTATTTATGGAGTAATGGTGCAACTACTCAGGATTTAACGTCTGTTATTTCAGGAATTTATGATGTTACAGTTAGCGATAATGTTAATTGTTTGGTTTATGGTAGTTACGAAGTTGTAAATCAAACTAATGGTTTGACAGTTAGTTATATTTCAACCGATGAAACCTGTAACAATAATGCCGGAAGTATTGATATGACAATTACAGGTGGAACTAATCCTTACACTGTTATTTGGAGTACAGGAACTGTAACTCAGGATTTAGCAAATCTTAATGAAGGTGATTATTCTTGTACTGTTACCGATAATTCAGGTTGTAAACAATTAGAAACGGTTACTATTCAGAATACTGCAGGAAATATGTTTATTATACTTAACAGTATTCAGGGCGATTATTGCGGATGGGGATATGGTGCAATAGATATTTCTGTTCAGGGAGGTGTTGCTCCTTTTAATTATTTATGGTCTAATGGATTTACTTCACAGGATATTTCTAATGTTTTGTTAGGTGATTATACTGTTACTGTTACCGATAATAATGGTTGCAGTGATGTTGATAATTTTACAATTCCATATCAGGCAATATTCGAAGTTGTTGATACAATAATTCAAGACGCAAGTTGTTATAGTTGTGCCGATGGTTTAATAGATATTACAACAAATTCTGGAACAATTGTAACATATCAATGGGATAATGGTGAAATAACCGAAGATATTTACAATTTATCGCAAGGAAATTATACTGTAACAATGACCGATGAATATGGTTGTACATTAACTGAAACTTATAACGTTTCGTTCCCGATAGATGTTGAAACTACAGATGTTTTGCACGGTAATGTTGACATTTATCCAAATCCATCGAAAGGAATTGTGAATGTTGCTTACAAAATGAAAGTTAGTTCAGAAGTTTCGGTTGAAGTATATAATATGCTTGGCGAAATAGTTTTTAAATCAGGTAAACAAAGTTCTAAAGAAGGAACAATTGCTATCGACCTCAAAGAAGGTATCGAAGGAGTTTATACTTTCCGTATTATAGCAGGTGAAAGTTTCGTACAAAAGAAAGTTGTGTTGATGAAAATGCAATAAAGCCCAAAGCTTAAATACTATAGTAAACATGAATAACCCCGAATAAAATTCGGGATATAAACATAACAAATTCCTGAATCCTGAAGACAACCGTAGGTTGCGACCGAAGGTCTAATATGATATTCAACCCATTCTGGGTTATTTTCAGCTTTGATTTTCACCTCCGATTGCACATCGGAGGTTATTCAAATTCAAGCCTTTCAGGCTTAACTTAATGACATTGCCCTACAGGCTATTCATCGTAGATGATAAACTATTGTAAAAGAAACCTACCCCAACTTGGAAAATACCTCGTAGGTTACACCATTAGGAAGTTTCAAAACATTTTAAAGATTTTAGTCGGTCAGTAGTGTTATAAAATAGAAGTTGAAAATGACACAATTATTGATAATAAAATCTGTAATTATTTTGTATAATATTGTTTCTAAATGTCATAAGGATTTTTTAATTTTGAGAAAATGCAAACTACTATTCATAGTCTAATCGTTATTAGCCTGAAAAAGAGAAATTAAAAAATTTATCAATACTTTTAAACTACAACGTTAACTACTTAAAAATTAATAAAATGAAAAACATATCATTTATATTAGCAATCTTTTTTACAGCGTTTGTTTGTTGTAATAAGCTAGATATTGAAAAAGGAACGCCAAGATGTGTTGAGAAAAAAATCAAAGAATTCAATGAAAATTCATCTTGTGGTGATGCAAAGGTAGATGAATATTCATTTCAAAATAAAACTGTTTATGTATTCGAACCTGGAACTTGTGGTGCAGATATGACTGCCGATGTAATTGATTCCGATTGCAATGGGCTTGGTTCGTTAGGAGGATTTGTCGGTAATACAAAAATAAATGGTGAAGAATTTTCAAAAGCTACATTTATCAAAACTATTTGGAAGAAATAAAAAATAAGCAAAATGAAAACAACAAATTATTTCAATACATTTATAGAAATTGCTGATGACTGCCCGGTTACTAAAGCTGAGATTCCTCCTATAAAAGGAGATAAAAAGACTGTTGCAAACTTGCAATATGATTTGATAAGTGCGAACCCATACAAATACACATCAGATGAAATTATATTTCAGGTACATACAGATAAAAACGATATAATGGATTGTGAATTAGAGATAGAAAGAAATATGTTCTTTTCAAAAGGGCAACCATGTTTTCGCTCTTCTCCATTAGCAAAAAGATATGGTTGGGGAATTCATAGCAATAGCGAAGGCAAAATTGCAATATTTGCTTTTGATTCAGACGAGTATAGTAAATTATTAAAAGACAGTAGTTTAAAAATCCTCAAAGCTATGCGTTCTAAAAAAGAATAGATTGGATAGAGCAAACGTATTCGCCTATCTTCCTCGTTTGCATTAGCAACCTCAAATCTCCACAACTCTATCGCATCTCGCAGTCCATTCATTATCATGCGAAGTAGAAACGATTGTTAATTCGGTTTGAGAAAAAAGATAATCCAAAACAGCATTTTTTGAACAAGAATCAAGTGATGAAATAGGTTCATCCAGCAATAAAAGTTTTCGGTTAAGCATTAATGCGTTTATCAGCCCTAATCGTTGCTTTTCACCACCAGAAACTTTTTGCATAGTATTTTCAAGAATTTTTTCGTCAAGTAAAAAAGTTTTTAATAAATATTGAATTGTGAGTTTTTCGTTTTTATGTGATTTATTTGCTAAAAAACTGCTTGGAAGTTCAGTAAATTCCTTTACGGTACTAACAAATTCGATTTGTTGAGGTAGCCATGCAATATTTTTTCTAAAGAAATTAATATTTTCGGCATTCAATTCTTTGTTATACAATTTTATAATTCCTGAATCTGGAATAATGAAACCAAGAATTGCATTGAATAGCGATGTTTTCCCTTTTCCAGAAACTCCTTTTATTGCAACCTTTTCGTTTTCGTTAACATTTAAGTTAAAATTATTTATAATAGCCTTATTATCAAACAATATTGAAAGATTTTGAATCGAAAGAATCATAGAATTTAGAATTTATTAATTAAAATTTAGGATTTTACAGCGTAGCAACAATTTAACAATTTAACAATGTAGCCATGAAACTTCAAACATCAAACGTCTTTCTTCTTACTCATACCTCAACGCCTCAATTGGGTCAAGCTTTGCCGCTTTTGCTGCCGGATAAAGCCCCGAAATTAAACCTACAAAAAAACATAAAACAGAACCTCCAATAATCCACATCCAAGGAATAATAAAACTTCCATCGGTTAATAAAGAAACTAAATTGCCTATTATAATTCCAAGAATAATTCCTAAAAATCCTCCTAACTGACCTATAAATATTGCTTCAAATAAAAATTGTTGTTTTATAATTCCCGAAGTAGCACCCATTGCTTTTCGAGTTCCTATTTCTTTTGTTCGCTCAGTTACCGAAACAAGCATAATATTCATTAAACCTATGGCTGCTCCAAGTAATGTAATTATTCCAATAAGTGTAGCTGCAATTGTAACATATTTAATATTATCAAGTAAAATATTTACTAAAGAATCGCTTTGAATAATTTCAAAATTACTGTCTTCGTAAAGTTTCACTTTTCTAATTTTTCTGAATAAACCTTCGGCTTCACTTAAAGCAAGATTAAGAAGTTTTGTATCAGTAGGCATTATATTAATTACAAACGAACTTACTGATGCTGCAAAGTATTGACGTGCATTTGATAACGGAAGGATACACATTTTATCACCTGCACCGCTCATACTTGCACCTTTTTCTTCGAGCACTCCAATTACTTTATATTTTCCGTTACCGATTGAAATAACTTTATCAATGGCAGATTGGTTTTTTTCAAAAATTTTCTTTTCAATTTCTTTTCCGATTATTACAACATTTCTGCTCAATATTACTTCTTGAGAAGTAAAATTTCTTCCTGTCTTAATCTCATTTCCACTAACCATTAAATAGTCCTCGTCTGTACCAAAAACAGCAATATTAGGATTTGTTTTTTTAGAGTTGTATTTAACTGTTGAAGTAAAAGAAACAAGCGAAGATAATGATGTAATTGCCGGAAATTTAAAATCTTCTTTAAATTGTTGAGCTTCTTTGTAAGTTATTGTTCTATAGTCGATATGTCGTTTGTTTGAACCACCCATGTGAATTCTCATTCCACGATTTTGAATTTTGAAAGTATTGGCTCCCATGTTTGTAAATTCGCTATTTATTGAACCTTTTATTGAATCAATAGCCGTTAAAATTCCCACAAGTGCCATAATTCCAAAAGCAATAATAAGAACAGTAAGTATAGAACGAAGCATATTCGCCCTTACAGAACGAACTGAAACCTTGAAGTTTTCCTGTACTAATGGAGATATTTTAAGAAAACCTAACATAAATTCAAATTAGAAAGTTGTAAAGGTATTTAAAAGAATGTAATATTTAAAAAGTAAAAATTTCTAATTCGTGGTTCTTTCTTAAATATTACATCTTAAATATTACATTTTTGTATTCGCTTCCAAAAAACTTTTATCTTTGTCAATCTAAAATTTTTTAATAATATTTTTATGGGTCGAGCATTCGAATATCGTAAAGCATCAAAAGAAAAAAGATGGGATAAGATGTCAAAAATTTTCCCAAAATTGGCAAAAGCTATAACAGTTGCTGCAAAAGAGGGTGGTATTGAGCCAGATATGAATGCAAAGCTTCGAACAGCAATTCAGAATGCGAAAGCTGAAAATATGCCGAAAGACAATATTGATGCTGCAATTAAACGTTCTTTAGGCAAAGATGCTGAATCTATAGTAGAAGGCGTTTATGAAGGAAAAGGACCTCATGGGGTTTTAATTTTTGTAGAAACTGCTACCGACAATGTAACCAGAACCTTAGCTAATGTTAAATCATATTTCAATAAAAATGGAGGTTCGCTATCGCCAATTGGTTCATTAGAATTTATGTTTTCGAGAAAAGCTGTTTTTGAAATAGAAAAAACTGACAACATAAAAGTTGAAGACATTGAACTTGAGTTAATTGATGCAGGTTTAGAAGAAATAGAGCAAGACGATGAGATTATTATTGCTTATGGCGATTACACAAGTTTTGGCACAATATCAAAAGCATTTGAAGATTTAAATATTCCAATACAAAAAGCTACATTACAACGATTTGCAAACTCACCCGTTGCATTTTCCCAAGAACAACTTGTGGATATTGATAAATTACTTGATAAAATCGAAGACGACGAAGACGTACAGGCAGTTTACACGAATATTGCATAAAGGAAGATAGAAGTTAGAGGTTTGAAGTTAGATGTTAGAAGTTAGAAATTAGCGGTGAAATCGTAAATCTTAAATCCTAAATTCCACACTTCGAGAGCCTCAGTGTTCGTAAATCCTAAATCCCAAATAAATAATGCGTCAAATTGCTATAATTCTTTGTATCTCAATTATTTCATGTAAGAAAATGAAACATGCTGATTTGATTATTACAAATGCAAAAATTTATACTGTTGACGATAATTTTAGTATTGCTCAAAGTCTTGCAATATCAAATGGAATAATTTTAGCAACCGGTACAAATGATGAAATATTAAATTTTTATAATTCAGAAAATGTAATTGATATAGAAGGGAAAATAATCTTACCCGGCTTGTACGATGCTCATTGTCATTTTCTTGGATATGGATTAAATAAAATTAAAAGAGCCGATTTATACGAATCAAAATCAGAGGAAGAAGTTATTTTAAGATTAAAAGAATTTGCCGGTAAATATCAAAACG
>MENC01000196.1:7100-7715 GCA_001768155.1 Bacteroidetes bacterium GWA2_30_7 | reverse complement strand
ATTTAGGATTTATGGACACTGAGGCACTCGAAGTGTAGGATTTAGGATTTCAATTTCTACATTTAATATTCAATATTCTACATTTTTTGATTTAAAATAATTAAAATGATTATAACAGTTAATTCAAATAAAAAAGAAATTGAAGAAAATTCAGTTTTAACTGATGTTTTAAATAATTTTGGTATTATTAACGATAGAGGATTTGCTATTGCTGTTAATAATAAAGTTGTACCAAAAAACAACTGGAACGAATTTAAGCTTAATGAGCTTGATAATGTTTTAGTTATAAAAGCTTCTCAGGGAGGTTAATAAAATGTTAAATTGTTAAATTGTTAAATTGTTACATTGTTTAAGCCCAGTATGGGCGAAATTATGGTAGAATAATAAATATTAATTATAGATTAAAGTCCTGTAGGGACGACACAAGTACATAAAATTGAACAAAATGAATAAAACTTCAAAATTCAGTGAGCCAATTCCGGGTTCAGAAAAAATATATGTAAAGGGCGAATTACACAACATTTTAGTTCCAATGCGTGAAATTAAGCTTTCAGATACAATTACTACGGATGGTAAAATTATAAAAAACGAATCGGTATATGCTTATGATACAAC
>MENC01000196.1:4732-7090 GCA_001768155.1 Bacteroidetes bacterium GWA2_30_7 | reverse complement strand
TCTCACTTCAGATTTTGGAAAAAGCCGTTTATGTGATTCTTCATTAGATAATATTCGCTTTAAAAATTTAGAACGAAATCCACGTAAAAACCAAGAAGGAAAAGAAATTACACAAATGTATTATGCTAAAACGGGTATAATAACTCACGAAATGGAATTTGTGGCAATTCGCGAAAATCAGTTAATTGATAAATACAATATTGGCAAAAACGGAAAAAGCATAAAAACGTATATTACACCAGAATATGTTCGTGAAGAAATTGCAAAAGGTCGAGCTATAATTCCTGCAAACATTAATCATTCCGAATCTGAACCAATGATAATTGGGCGAAATTTTCTGGTTAAGATAAATGCAAATATTGGAAATTCGGCTTTAAGCTCAGGAATTGAAGAAGAGGTCGAAAAAGCATATCTGGCTTTCCGTTGGGGTTCAGACACTATTATGGATTTATCGACAGGAAAAAATATTCACGAAACTCGCGAATGGATAATTAGAAATTCGCCAGTACCGGTTGGTTCAGTGCCTTTGTATCAGGCTCTTGAAAAAGTAAATGGAAAAGTAGAAGATTTAACTTGGGAAATTTTTAAAGACACTCTGATTGAACAAGCCGAACAAGGAGTTGATTATTTTACAATTCATGCAGGTTTAAGATGGAAGCACGTTCAATTAACAACTAAAAGATTAACTGGAATTGTATCTCGTGGCGGTGCAATTATGGCAAAATGGTGTTTGATGAAGCATCGTGAAAGCTTTCTTTATGAATATTTTGAGGAAATCTGCGAAATTCTGAAATCTTATGATGTTGGAATTTCTTTAGGAGATGGACTTAGGCCCGGCTCAGTTTACGATGCAAACGATGCTGCTCAATTTGCCGAACTTGAAACACTTGGCGAATTAACGCAAATTGCTTGGAAACACAATGTTCAGGTTATGATTGAAGGTCCCGGACACGTTTCAATGGATAAAATCAAAGAAAATATGGATTTACAACTTCAACATTGCTTTGAAGCTCCATTTTATACTTTAGGTCCTTTGGTAACAGATATTGCACCTGGATATGACCATATTACATCAGCAATCGGAGGAAGTATTATTGCATTACACGGAACAGCAATGCTTTGCTATGTAACTCCAAAAGAGCATCTTGGTTTGCCAAATAAAGATGACGTGAAAGTTGGAGTTGTAACTTTCAAATTAGCTGCACATGCTGCCGATATTGCAAAAGGACATCCCGGAGCAATAATTCGAGATAATGCAATGAGTAAAGCTCGTTTTGAATTTCGCTGGAAAGACCAGTTTCATTTGGCATTAGACCCCGAAACAGCTTTGAAATTTCATGATGCCACGTTACCTGACGAAGGCAGTAAAATCTCACATTTTTGCTCAATGTGCGGTGAGCATTTTTGTTCGATGAAAGCATCACATGAAATTCGTGATATTGAAACAAAACTTGCCGAAAAATCGAATAAATTTAAGGAAGCCGGAGGGGAAATTTATATTAAAGAATAAATATTTCTTTTTTAATTGATAAATTTATATTGATTTTGACTAAATTTGTCAATATGTATTGCCAAACAATGAAAACTTTTGCTGAACATATTAGGTCATTACGCAAACAAAAAGGAGATTCGCTTCGAGTTGTATCGGCTTACCTTGATATTGACCAGGCAATCCTAAGTAAAATTGAACGTGGAAAACGGAAGGCAACACGTAAACAGCTTGTAAAACTTGCTGAATATTATAAAGTTGATGAGTCTGAATTACTTATTTTGTGGCTTTCAGATAAAATTGCTTATGACGTTGAAAGTGAGGATATGGCTTTAAAAGCATTGCAGGTTGCAGAAGAAAAAGTTGAGTATCTTAGCCGCAATCTTTTTAAAATCAATAGGAAAGAAATTATTTCAAAGTTGAAAACAGTTTTTTCTAAGTTTAATAAAATTGAAAAAGCATGGATATACGGCTCTTTTGCAAGAAAGGACGATAAGGCTGACAGCGATATTGATATTGCAATAAAAACCGATGAAACAATAAGTTATTTTGACCTTGCAGAAATACAATATTTGGCAGAAAAAATGATTAAAAGAAAAGTTGATATTGGTTTTATTGATACTTTCAAACCATACATTTGGGAAAATGTAGTATCCGATTTAAAGTTGATTTATGAAAGATAAATATTTTGTTAGTAAGCATAGGTTACAACATATTATTGAGGCAATTAACAAAATTGAAGAATACGTTTCAGGTATTTCTGAAAAAAAATTTATTGAAAGTGATTTAATTAATAATGCTGTTTTATATCAATTTTCTATAATTGGTGAAGCGATTATTTATATTGAAAATGAAATATTAGATAAGTA
>MENC01000196.1:2038-4576 GCA_001768155.1 Bacteroidetes bacterium GWA2_30_7 | reverse complement strand
ATTGAACGAGGGCAATGCAAAGCATCACATGAATTGGTTATTAAACTTGCAGAATATTATAATGTTAATGAAAATGAATTACTTATAGCATGGCTTTCAGATAATGTAGTTTATGAGATTCCGGATGAAATAGACGCAAAAAAAGTATTTCAAGTTGCAGAAGAAAAAGTAAATTATAAAAAGTCGATTAAGTTAAATAAACCTCAAATAATTGATAAAATCATAAAATTTTTTCAGAAAGACGGCAGAATTGCTAAAGCATGGATTTTTGGTTCATTTGCAAGAGGAGATTATAATAATTATAGTGATATAGATTTAATGGTAAAGTATAATAACCCCGAAAAAGTTAGTTTGTTTGATTTCGCTGAAATTGCTTATTTGCTTGAACAAAAAATAAAAATTAAAGTAGATTTGGTCGAAGAAGGTTATATCAAGCCATTTGCTTGGGAAACTGCAAAAAATGATATTAAATTAATCTATGGATAAAAGTTATCAAAAAGATAGATTAGAACATATTAAAAATGCAATTTTGCTTATTAAGTTATTTGTTGAAAATCAATCAGAAACAGATTTCCTTAATGATATAAAAGGGCAAAATGCTACTCTATTTCAATTTTTAATTATTGGTGAAGCAATAAAAAATATTGATAATTCAATTCTTGATAAATACAATTATCCATGGCATATTCCGAGGTCATTCAGAAATTTTATAGCACATGAATACCATAAAATTAGATTGGAAATTGTTTATAAAGCTGCTTTTGACTTGGATAGTTTATTAAAGATTATTGATGAAATTTTAGACAAAGAATTTTAAAGATTTATATTATGAAAATAATCGTAATTTCTAACCCCGAAAACTTTTCTGGAGAATCAGAATTAGTAAATCAGCTGTTTTTTAATGGCTTGGAATATTTTCATATCAGAAAACCCTCATTTTCAAACGATGATGTAGAAAATTATATTAAAAGTATAAATAAAGAATTTCATTCCAGATTAATTGTTCATTATCATTTTTTGATGCTTGATAAGTTCAATTTGAAAGGATTACATTTTAATGAAAGTAATATAAAATCTGCCGAAAAATATGCGAATATTCATAAAAGTTATTCAGCTCATTCATTTAACGAAGTTTTACACTTAAATCATAAAATGAACTATATGTTTTTAAGCCCTGTTTTCGATAGTATTTCAAAACTAGATTATAATGCAAATTTTAATATTAATGAGATTAAAACATTTATCGAATCTTATAGACTTGAAAATAAGCTTATTGCTCTTGGAGGTGTAAACGAAAATAATATGCAAAAAGTAATTGAGACAAATTTTGGTGGAGCTGCTCTAATGGGATGTATTTGGAAATCAGCAATTAACGAATCAAATTTTGAAAAAAGTATAATGATTTTTAAACAAATTCTCAGCATTAGTTAATCCTAAAATATAAAATTTTAAATCTTAGATATTAAATAAAATGAGACCCAATGTTTTAAGCATCGCTGGATTCGACCCTTCGGGAGGTGCCGGAATACTTGCCGATATTAAGGTATTTGAGTTTCATAAAGTATATGGATTTGGAGCTTGTACCGCAATTACTTACCAGAATGATAATGAATTTAATGGATTGCAGTGGTTTAGTTCTGAGGAAATTATAAAACAAATTGAATTATTATTTAAAAAATTTCCAGTTGAATTTGTTAAAATAGGAATTATAAAAGACTTATCAACATTGATACAAGTTGTTGATTATTTGCATTATGAAATTCCTAATGTGAAAATAATTTGGGACCCGGTTTTAAAAGCATCTGCTGGTTATGTGTTTCATAATTTGAAAGAAATGAATGTTTTGGATTCATTACTAAAAAATATTTATTTAATAACTCCTAATAAAGAGGAGTTTCAACAAATGTTTAAAATCCCTATTGAAAATTCAGCAAATTTAAATTGTAATGTATTAATTTCAGGAGTTGAAAGTGCTGATGGAATATATGTTAACGATTTACTTATTTCAAACAATGAACATTATATTATTACAGGAAATAAAATTGGTTATTACGAAAAACATGGTACAGGTTGCTCCTTATCTTCATCAATAACTTCAAATTTAGCACTTGGAATTGATTTAGTTAAGTCATGTACAATGGCAAAAAATTATGTAAAATCGTTATTAATTTCTAATAAATCGCTTTTAGCATATCATAATATTTAATTATATGAATAAAACAATTTCAAAATTACAATTTATAACAGATAGTGATAATATAAATATATTAACTAGTACTGTTGAATGTGCATGTAGGGCAGGAGTGGACTGGATTCAATTCAGGTTAAAAAATGGGCCTGCCGAAAAAATGGTTATACTTGCTTGTGAAATAAAAAAAATATGTGATAGATATTGTGCTAAACTCATTATAAATGACAGCGTTGAATTAGCTTCAGTTGTAGGCTCAAATGGTGTTCATTTAGGAAAAGAAGATATGGATGTGAGTAATGCAAGAAAAATTTTAGGAAATAAATTTATAATTGGTGGCACCGCAAACA
>MENC01000196.1:0-2008 GCA_001768155.1 Bacteroidetes bacterium GWA2_30_7 | reverse complement strand
AAGGAGTAGATTATATTGGTTTAGGTCCGTTAAGATTAACAAATACTAAAAGGAATTTAAGTCCCGTTTTAGGTTTTGATGGATATGAAAATATTATAAATAAATGTATTCAAAATAATATTAATATTCCGATTATTGCTATTGGAGGAATTGTTCCAAATGATGTTACAAAATTGTTGAAAATTGGTGTTTATGGAATTTCAGTTTCATCAGCCATTGGTTATTCAAAAGACATAGTTTCGTCAGCAAGAGAATTTTTGGAATTAACTGAAAATCATTATAATCATAAAATAATATCAAAAATATCATGTCAAGACTAATTATTGCTGGAAAAACCTTTAATTCGAGATTATTTACAGGTTCCGGAAAATTTAGTTCTGGAATTGAAATGCAAAATTCTTTATTGGCTTCTGGTTCAGAATTAGTTACAGTTGCCCTTAAAAGAATAAATATGAATGATAAGGAAGATGATATTTTAAAATATTTAAATCATACTCAGTTTAATATACTCCCAAATACTTCTGGAGTTAGAACTGCCAAAGAAGCAATTTTTGCTGCACAATTAGCTCGTGAAGCTTTAGAAACTAATTGGTTAAAGCTTGAAATTCATCCCGACCCTAAATATTTATTGCCCGATTCGGAAGAAACTTTAAAAGCAGCGAAGGAACTTGTAAAATTAGGCTTTATTGTTCTTCCATATATTCATGCCGACCCAGTATTATGTAAAAAGCTTGAAGATGTTGGAGTTGCGGCTGTTATGCCTTTAGGTTCGCCAATCGGAAGTAATCTTGGATTATCAACCCGAAAATTTCTTGAAATTATTATTGAACAAAGCAATGTTCCAGTTGTTATTGATGCCGGAATTGGAGCTCCCTCACATGCTGCCGAAGCTATGGAAATTGGAGCAGATGCAGTATTGGTAAATACAGCAATTGCATCGGCTGGAAATCCTAAGAATATGGCAATTGCATTTAAAATGGCGGTTGAGGCAGGGCGAATGGCGTTTGAATCAAAATTAGGTATTATTGGTCGTATTGCTTCTGCAACCAGCCCACAAACAGAATTTGCAAGTAGTTTAACAACATTTTTAGATGAATCAAATTAACAAATGCACTTTTCCGAAATAATTCAAAACTACAATTGGTCTGAAATAACAGACCAAATTTATTCAAAAAAAACAATTGATGTAGAAACTGCATTGTCAAAAAATAATATAAATATAGAAGATTTTAAGGCTTTAATTTCTCCAGCAGCATCTCCATTTTTAGAACAAATGGCACAAAAAAGCCATTCTCGAACAGTTCAACGTTTTGGAAAAGTTATTCAACTTTATATTCCACTTTATTTATCAAACGAATGCACAAACCATTGTGTTTATTGTGGGTTTAACCATGAAAATGAAATTCAGAGAAAAACTCTTACAATTGAAGAAGTTTTAAATGAAGTAAAAGTCATTAAATCTTATGGTTACGAACATGTTCTTTTAGTAACCGGCGAATCACCCAAAAGAGCAGGATTAAGTTATTTAAAAGAAGTGATAAAGGCAATCAAACCATTTTTTTCATTAATTTCGATTGAAATTCAACCACTTGAACAGCACGAATATTCCGAATTATATGAATTGGGACTTAATACTGTATATGTTTACCAAGAAACTTATAATAAATGCAGTTATCCAATTTATCATCCAAAAGGAAAAAAGTCTGATTTTGATTATAGAATAGATACACCCGAAAGGATAGGAGAGGCTTCAATTCACAGAATAGGAATCGGAGCATTACTTGGACTTGAAGATTGGCGAACCGAGTCTTTTTTTGTTGCAACCCATTTGAATTATTTGAAGAAGAAATTCTGGAAATCGAAATTTTCAATATCATTTCCACGATTAAGACCACATGCAGGAACTTTTCAACCTAATATAGAAATGTCTGATAAAGAATTAGTTCAATTAATTACTGCTTATCGTTTATTTGATGAATTTATTGAGCTTTCGGTTTCGGTTCGAGAA
>MENC01000195.1:5576-5718 GCA_001768155.1 Bacteroidetes bacterium GWA2_30_7 | reverse complement strand
TCTATTATGTTCAGATAAGCAAGTTTGAAGAAAGAATATATTATGGGATCATCGATTGACTCATAAAACCCCTTTATAATCATAAGTTTATCAAATAATTCATTATTAAATGATTTCTCTAACAGGGATGAACAAGGAATAT